>JBAXXZ010000545.1:0-1896 GCA_037127575.1 Bacteroidota bacterium
CCATCATGCAAGGCATGTGCCCAAAATGAAGGGAAATCCAAATATTTTCCTTGGTTAGGATAAACACGGTTATTCCAGTAGCCTTGTAAATACGCCAAATAATCAGATTTAATGCCTGACCATTTTAAGATAGAATCTTGAAATTGTCTGGTGCCTTCGTGACGTGGTTTAGCGAAAATAGGATTAATGGTTGGTTGTTGTAATGTAAACATCCCACGCTTCGGATTGGCATCGCCCCACGATTCAAGGTAATGGTTATCAGGACAAACCACATCGGCCATTTGTGCCGTTTCATCCAATATTTGGGCGAAAGACACTTTCATGGCAACTTTTTTATATGCTGCAGCAAAATTTAATGATGCAGGAGATGTATAAATTGGGTTACAATTAAAAGTCATTAAGACATTTACTTTTCCTGATGCCATTTCTGACACCAACTGTGTAAATTCCTTATCGTCGCTTTGTTTTAAATTTGAGTGATTTTCAACATCTACAGTTTTACCGTAGTTGTCTAACATTTTATTGATACCATTGATGAGGGTTTGAACACCTTCATCATTTAATCCTGATACCACCAAAGATTTACCCTTGTGATCAATTAATTTGGCAACAATTTTCTTAATGGCTTTGCTGGCATCGGGGTTTGCAATTTTATCATCGCCCGAAACTTTAGCATTACCTGTAGCCATGGCTACTTCGTTAAAGAAAGCTAAAGCTACTTTACCCAATTCGCTAGGCTTAACCATATACCGGTAATCAGCATTGGCACCGGTTAAAGATAAATTGGTTTCAAAATGGAAATGCTGACTCATATCAGGATTTTCTTTTGTTACCTTACGGTTTTTTGCAAATTGTTTTGCGAATTCAGTACCGCTTAACCAGTTACCCAAGAAATCACAAGCAATACCTACCACAATTTTAGCTTTACTAAAATCGTATGAAGCAACCACTGATTTTCCGAATACGTTTTTATTGGCACTTACTAAGGCGCTGTATGAAACAGCATCATAAGTAACGTGTTTTGTGTTTGGATGTTTATTGATAAACTCTGCAATCACAGCTTTGGTAGAAGGGCTGATAATTGTTGATGTGAGGATTCTAACATTGCCGTTTAGTGCCGCTGCTACTGCATCATCAGCTGCTTTCCATGTGGCATCTTGTCCCTTTACAAGTGGTCCGCGTAAACGAGCACCATCGTATAAACCTAAAACAGAAGCTTGAATTCTGGCGTTTGTGCCATTGTGGCTATGCGCCATGTCATTGCTTTCAATTTTAATCGGACGGCCTTCGCGTGTTTTAACCAAGATGGAAGAAAAATCATGTCCATCATAAAAAGTGGTGGCGTAAAAATTCGCAACACCCGGTGTTACTTCCTCGGGTTTTACAACATAAGGAATTGAACGGTTAACAGGTGTTTCACAAGCTGCTAAAGCTACTGCGGCAGTTGAAAAACCCATCACCTTTAAGAAGTCACGGCGTGAAGTGCCAGTGGACGATGTTTCATCACTACTTAAGAACTCATCCATTGGAAGAGGTTCTGCAAACTCATTTTTTTGTTGCTCTTGAAACTCAGGGCTGTTATTAAGCTCAGGTAGTCCTCTCCAGTATTTTTTTGACATAGACATTACGTTATATGAATCTTTAATGTTTATTAATAATTAATAGTGGCATTTAGCACATTCTAAACCGCCGATTTTATCTACAGTAAACTTAACATCGTATTGACCTGCATACTTTTCTTTTAATGCTTTGTGCAAACGATCGTAGTATGCATTTCCTTGCATGGCCACTTCGGTAGTGCGGTGACATTCAATACACCATTTCATGGTAAGCGGTGCTTTTTGTTCTGCAACAGTCATTTCTTTTAAGTTTCCATGACAGGTAGCACATTGAATT
>JBAXXZ010000546.1:0-1892 GCA_037127575.1 Bacteroidota bacterium
TAGCGCTAATCTTTTCATTCGGGATGGATTTTGTTTTGAAAAAATGATTAAATACCTATTCTAAGATGGCATAAAATTTTAACAAAAAAAACACCCTGAAACTGCTGCAGTTTAAGAAAGGGTTACGCAAACGTTTGTGTTTGGTTAGTCAAACGTTTGCGTAAAATTTAATTATTTTATAAAAACTTGCAAAATAACAAGTTATCAAGAAATTTTGAAGGGTAATCATTGATTATTTACGACTGTAGGGCAACTTTAAAATAACTGTTTCACCTCTCCCCTTTTCATTGGCAATACTTTGAATTGTCCAAAGATCTAATAGGTTATCTCCATCAATCATACTACCACTATAATCACCCCATGAAGCGCCATCCGTTGCCCCTTTCCCTTCACCCATACTAATTATAGGTCTTAATGTATTTAATGGATCTTTGGCTTTTCTATAGGCAAATCTTGGGCTAATAAATGAATTGGCATTTACAGTTTGAAAACCTACTAATACATCGTTTTTTTTGTTCACCGCTATTGTAGTTTGAATATAATTTGTAGTATCACTTTTAATGATGCCCGTTTGAATAATACTGCCTGTTTTAACATTAATTTGATGCCATTGAACAGCCGATCGGCCTTCACACCTAACGGCTTGAGAAAACCATATATGACCATTTTGAAGTACTAAATTTTTGGGATTACGATCACCACTAGAAACTTTTTGTACAGTTCCAAACTGAGGCGACTGTGGCGGATAATCTACATAAGTAAGATTATGAGGCTTTGATGAAACAATTTGACAATAAGGATTCCCATTAGCATCTTCAGAAACTTTTTGAATAACAAATTGTCCGTCTTGAATGGCAAAAAAATACAAATCATCTGTGGCATCTTGTGTAAATACAGGATGACCCAAACTACCTTTGAAATGATAAATTGTTGCAGGCTTTCCTGCAATTGCATCGGCCATGCGCATGATAAAAGTATTCTCTTCGCCACCAGGGTAAGAATAGCCAATCCATTTTTTACTATACCCTATTCCGCCACCATCTACTTCTTGTGTTCTTGAAACCGGATAAATATTCCATGCACCAGTAGGATTACTAGTTTCAGATACTGCAATATTTACTGGTTTAGTTTTAGGTTTGTCGTAATACCACCACAAATCAAACACGAACACTTTGTTGTGTACATCAAAAAATAATTTGGGATCAATGCCATTATTAAAACATTTTTGAGAAACGCCTTGTACAAAATTTCCTTTTTTATCATAAATAAGTAACCCGCTATTCGATCCTTCCATTACATAGCCACCACCAACCGCAATCTGCGGATCAACTTGTCTATTACCATCCATAGAGCCATTAAAAACTTGATACCCATTAATGGTTTGCGGATTACCACCTTGTTTTCTTTCGGGGCAAGCACCACTATTATTGAAATCTACTTTATGAATTGGGCTAACCAATTCAGTATTTGATGGATAAACTTTTTCATACTTTGTTTGTGCATGAATATTTATCACTAAAAAAAATAAAGAAATAACAAACATTAACTTTTTCATACTTCTAATTTTTAAAATTTAAAACATCTTGTAAAATTCTAATTTCTCCATCTATCTCTTCATTTGACAATGGTGTGATTAATTGCTTTTTGTATACTTGCATACTCCATTTAACAGATTTGTTTGTTGGGTACTTATCTAATTGTTTTTGCAACCATGATGTAGCATTCATTGAAGAAGATAATTTTTCAATAGCCCAAGCCGTAACCAAATGATTTGCTGGAATAAAATTCAATATGGTATTATCTACCCGAGGTGTAAATTGAACAATTGATTTAAGCGCATCTTCTGCTGCTTTTTTATTATTCAAATGCGTATAACAAATATAATTTAACCA
>JBAXXZ010000547.1:0-1890 GCA_037127575.1 Bacteroidota bacterium
GCTTAATTTGTGTAAGTTTTTTTTCACATCGTGGCCAATTAAACAATCGGCATTAATCATTAATAGCCATTTGCCTGAAGCTTTGCGCATGCCAATGTTTTTGGCAAAGTACTCCATCACGGGCATTTTGGGATTGTTGTTTATTTGGCTGTGAACAGCATCGGTAACTGTATAACATTTTGCAGTAGGATATCGCTTCTCAATCCAATCACAATCGCTGTCTTTTTCGGCAATGCGGTTCCATTCAACGTAAATTAATTCGGCACCGGGTAGTTGTTTGAGATTCCAATCCATTGTTGTTTTTAAGCGGAGTGAAAAATCGCCACCATAATTATCGTTTCTGCCCACCACAACAATGGAAATATCTTCGGGATTGATGGCTTCGTTTTTTTTAGAAAATGAAAATTTTAATCGCCAAAGACAACGCTGAAAAATGTGTGAAATTTTAGTAAGGTAGTAGTTCATAAAAGCAATCTTAAAACTAACAAAAACATGGGTGATATCAAAGAAAAGGGACGATATTCATCCGCCAAATCTGCTTTTTACACGCCTAACAATTAAATGCAAGCCCAATTGCCATTTATTGAAGTGAATTGGATTATTAAGCTTGGCGTTGCTTTCACAATATCTATGGGCAAATGCAAAGATGCTTTTAAAATCTTCTCCATTGTCGTGCATAAAACCAGCTACAGTGTATAGGTGCATTAAATTGGGTTGGTATGTTTGGTTGTATTGTTTTCGGCAAGTTTCCAATCCATTATTAAAATAACTTTGCAAGCATTGCATCACCTTGTCTTGGTTGTACTCGGTCATTTCAACCACATGCCCATTGGGTAATTGCCATGCAGCCAAATCAAAATTTAAACCTGCGTAAATACCGCTATTTTTATTCAATAGTTGCAAGGTGTTTAATTGTTTTGCGGCCGATGAACTACATATCCAGGTAATGCCGCTACTGCAACCAATCAAAAAACTGCAGTACTTGCTTAGTTCGGCATTTTCTCTAAAACTTAGTTCACTGGCGTCGATGATGCGGGCATTGTTGCTGTTGATGGCCGTTGGCGATGACAAAATAAAACAACAATCTGTTTGGCTTTTAGTCATCTGTGTTGCAATGCCAATGGCAAAATTAACATTCACCAACGATTGTCCGCTGCTTGGGGCACATTCGAACAATATCACTTCCTTGTAATTTTGCAAGTGGTTTTTTTCGGCGAAAAGTTTCACTTGGTTTTTTTCTTCTTCGCTTAAAACCACAATTGGTTGTACAGGAACCGTTATCTTGCCGGGGTAAGCGGCCAGTGTTGTAGCGCGAATGGTGCCGGTAAATCTTCCCCAGTTTTTTTGTGGTATCTGCGAAAAAATAATCTCATCAAATTCGCCGCTTGTTTTTTTTGCGACAATTTTCTCTCTAAAATTTTTATCGAATGTGGGGTCGTAATAAGGTGTTTCGGCCGGTATGTCGATTTCCAAAACATGGTCAACATAAGGATTTAGTTGCAAGATGGGGGCAAAGCGTTTGGAAATGGCCCAAGTGACATGGCTGTTAGGATCATCATTTTTGATTTGTCGGGCAATGGCTGTGGCATATAAACAATCGCCAAAGGAAGCCAGTTGAACAATCAAAAATTTTTTCATGCGGCCTTATTTTATTTCGATGGCTCTTTTTAAAGTGTTGTCAATTTCATCAATGCACTTGGTGCGTTGCAAATTTAATACCGCCAATTGTTTCACCACTTTGTCTTTTTCATCTACTGGCACTTTTTCAAATTCGTACACCTTTTCTTGTTCGTGCCATAACAAACAATTTACTTCTGCCAGTTTGCTCACAATATCACCAATAGAGCCTTTTACCTCGGCCACTTCATTGCATTCTTGCTTAAATACTTT
>JBAXXZ010000548.1:0-1888 GCA_037127575.1 Bacteroidota bacterium
ATCAAACCTATGAATTAATGGCATATGCCCAAGCCGGCATCATTAAATCGGGCACATCTACCCTCGAAAGTGCTTTGTTTAATTTACCGCAAGTAGTGTGTTATAAGGGCGGAAATGTATCTTTCGAAATTGGTAAGCGCTTGGTGAATGTAAAATACATTGGCTTGCCCAATTTAATCATGGATAAAGCAGTGGTGAAGGAACTGGTACAGTATGATTTTACAGTTGAAAATATCAAAAGTGAATTATCAGAATTAATCCATAACGAAGATTACCGCAATAGAATACTGTCTGATTACAAGCAATTGCACAGCATGTTAGGCGGCATCGGCGCATCAAATCGATTGGCAGATTTTTTAGTTAAAGACGCACAAATGGAGCAATGAAAAAAACACAAAAGAAAATTTACTTATTGCTTTTACTTTTGCCCGTTATCATGGCTTTTAGTCCGTTTGTAATTTCTACCGAAACTTTACAAATTAGAATTTACGCACACCTTAAAATCAAATCATGTCAATTTGTACTAACCACAGGTAATTATAAAATATTGGCCGACGGCAATTTATTGGCACCGGTTAAAATAAATGATGTATACAGTTTCACTTTACAAGGCAATGATTCGCTGAATCTTTATAAGAATCTAAAATTTAATGGGCGCTTCAAATACCTCAAATTTATTAACGAAAGTAATAACGAAATGAAGGTGAAAATTGTAGACCCCGATCGCAAAATTAGGGTTTATCAAGGCAACATGAGCGTGAGTGTGAGTGAGGACTTTTTACGCATCATCAATGAAGTGTCGCTTGATAATTATATTGCAGGTGTTACCGAGGCAGAAGCGGGTGTAAAAGCAAATATTGAATTTTATAAAGTGCAAGCCATCCTAGCCCGCACTTTTGCCTTGGCGCACATTAATAAACATGTTGTAGAAGGATTCAGCTTATGCGATCAAGTACATTGCCAAGCCTATTTTGGTAAACCCCATGAGTTAAGTATTATTCGCGCAGTAGAAGTCACCAAAGGCAAGGTGGTGGTAGACCAAAATTTAAACCTTATCATCGCAGCTTTTCATAGCAATAGCGGTGGTCAAACCGCTAACAGTGAGGATGTGTGGGGAAAATCAACACCTTATCTTAAAAGCATCATCGATACCTTTAGCACGCGAATGCCCAATGCCAAATGGGAAAGAAAAATGTTGACTGAAGATTGGTTGTCGTATTTAAAATTAAAGCACAATTTTCCTGTTGATAAAGTGGAGGTAAAAGAGGCAGCGCTAAACTTTAACCAAGACCATAGAAAGGTGTATTTGGAATGCTACAATAACAAAGTTTTACTCAAAAATATTCGTCAAGATTTGCAATTAAAGTCCACATATTTTAATGTAAAACAATGCGGAAATGACAGTGTTATTTTTAGCGGCCGGGGATATGGCCATGGTTTAGGCATGTGCCAGGAAGGTGCCATGCGCATGGCCAAATTGGGCTATTCATACACCGATATTCTGAATTTTTATTACCAAGATATTTTGCTTATTGATTTACACCAACTCAGTTTTTTTAAGGACGAATAATGAAGTGGCATAATATGAAATATCCATTATTATTGTTTTTTTTGTTTGGCTTTGCAATTGCCATTCAGGCACAACAACCCGAAACCATTCGCGTGCGCAAAGAATCAAATTTGGTGAAGGCTTATTTTGATGTCACCGAGCTTAAATTATTGCCCATTGATCGTTTTGGTAATCCACAAGACAATAAAATTAGGGGATTTAAATTGTATGTTAAAAATAAACGTGAAACAAAAGAATTTGAATCCTACAGCAATGCCTTAACACCCGATATGTTGACTTATTTAAATGCTTTAAAGGAGGCTGCGAAAATATTTTTTA
>JBAXXZ010000549.1:0-1885 GCA_037127575.1 Bacteroidota bacterium
TTACCGGTTCGTTAAATTCTTGGGTAAGCTATTGAGACTTTACAAATAAAAATGAACTTAAAAATAAAATACTATACAAATGTTTCATAATCAATAATTTTACCTGTTGGCAATGGCACCAAGATGTTAATTTAAAGATATAAAAAATCAATGAAACCACCTAGCAGGCGCCTTACACGGAATCAATAGCGCTTTATGCGGTTTTAAGGCCGCTATAATTCTGGTGCAATGACAAATATCATTGAAAATAAGGCATAAAAATGGTTAATGTCAATTGATTCATTACAAAACCTTATTACTTTTGGGTATCAAAATAGGTGTTATGGATTTAAAAACAATCTTCAACAAAGCCCTCCCTTATGATTCGTACAGAAAGCAAGTGGATGCTTTATTGGCCGAAGGTAAAACCACAGGCAATATACAAAGCGAAGAATATTTGGAGTATACAAAGTTGAATGTTCAACGCATGAACCGTTTAGACAAAACATTCGAAATAGATGAAAAAACCAAGATACAACTTGATCAATTGGACCATAAGTATAAATGGTTATTGGTTGGTGATGCTTGGTGTGGTGATTGTGCCCAAATTGTTCCAATCATTAATAAAATGTCGAAAGAAGATGGTATTCATATTGACTTTCGCATCATTTCAAGAGATGAAATTCCCGGCCTAATTGAAACTTTAAATGAAAACGAATCCAGATCAATCCCTAAATTGGTGATGATGGATGCGGATAATTATGAGATATTACATACATGGGGTTCGCGACCAATGGCTGCGCACGAAATTTTGTTGCATTACAAAGCCAATCAAAACACCATGACCAAAGAAGATTTTGAAAAAGAATTGCACCTCTGGTACGCAAGAGATAAAGGAATGAACATTATGCGTGAAGTCACGGCCTTGATATAAAGCCATACAGAATGGCAAAAGTATTTTTGAGAAGGTTCACACAGTTTTCATGTTTGAGTTAGTTTAAATTATACAAGTGTGAATAGGCTGATCAAAAAAAGGCCCAAAGGCCAATAGAAGTGCAGAAAAGGGTGCCACATTTTTGACACCCTTTTTCATTTTTTATAACATTTTAATTAAATCTATTGCGCTTTAGGTTTGTTGTTTAAAGCCATTAGTTGTAAATCTTCAACATAAAGTGTATTAAATAGTATCATCATTAAGATAGTGGAATGTTCGGATCAGATTTAGTAGCATCTTTAACATGCAATACGGCTGCTCAATACCAGAACCATTATTAACAACTTTAATTAACACGGCTGATTCAATTGGCGCTTTACCACAGCCCGCTATTATTATTAATCATATAATAAGTAAAAGAACATAATTCATAGATCCTCTCCTTATTATGCGTCTGATTTGTTTTTAAACGCCATTAATAATGTATAAGCCCCCTTAATAACAATCTTTTGAGTAGCACCTTTTTGTAATGATAAAATTTCGATAAAACCTTTTTCAGAATTCCCGGTTGTTACTTCTGTCATTTCAAAATTACCAGTTGCCTTTTCTACAAAAACGTATTGCTTATTCTCAAATGTTACAACGGCATCTTCAGGCAAAACAAAAGCATCATTCGTTTTAATTTGTATATCAGCGTTCATAAACATACCCGGAATGAGGGTTTTATCATAATCTTCAAAATGACAATGCACTTCTAAACTTCTATCGGCAGAAAGATCTTGACTGATTAATATAATTTCGCATCTATATATTTTTCCTGAATGGTGGTTCGTGTATGCATTTAGTTTTTGACCTATATATAATTTATCAAGGTCTTTTTCAAAAACCGTGAGTGCTAAATGTATATCCGTAGGGTTAACAAGTTCAAACATCACTTCATTTCAGCACCAGGACCAATGACTTTAACCGTCC
>JBAXXZ010000550.1:0-1881 GCA_037127575.1 Bacteroidota bacterium
AATGTATTACATTCTTAATTTAAGGGGTCATGTTTTTAACATGATCCCTTAATCTTTTAATTTTATTTAAGTCATCCATAAAGTTCGATAAATCCAACCCGCAGGGTACGGCAAAAGCCAGTGGGCTTTTGAGCGGGTTAGTGCGCAGGCACTTGCAAATTAAAGCGGTTTCTCATTCATTTGGGTGCCGCTTTTTGCTTAAAATTACTTTATTAGAGGAGCAACGCTTACGCTTAATCGAAGGCGGAGCGAGCGCGTATCGATAGTTATCGGGATTGAGCTCTGTTTTTTCTTCATTTTCATTCTGTTTCTCATGATAATGGCAAGAATGAGAATTTAACGAAGTTTAAAAACAAACATTTTTTGGTCCGAAATCAATCATAATTCAAAACTATGATCGTTTGTGGGTAGCATTTTGCGTTCTTCTAAAATTTTGCCAATTACTTCATGCAACGAATCACGTCGTCCCACATGACCAAACAAATTTTCAATTCCTTCTATCCTTAAAATATCCCTCACCTCTGCATGTGCCTCAGCGATTCGAAAGGAAATGCCTCGCACTTTTAATTCGATGTACAAACGTTTAATGAACTTCGCGCCGCTTGAATCAATGTAAGCCGAACTGCTTAAATCTAAAATCACTACCTGCACTTCAGACGTGCTGTTATTAATTCTGTTCCAAATGCCTCTGTGGATGTTATTCACATTAAAATAAAGCAATGGCGATTCAACCCTAATCACAATTAAGCCATCAATTAACTCATTATCGGGATGCCTTATTACATCACTGTATCGCTTGGTGCCGGGTATCTTTCCTAAAAAGGCCAAATGTGGACTAGAAACAACTTTAATAATTAAGATCAATGAAAGTACCGCACCAATTACTACACCATTTAAAATGCCAAACAGTAAAACACTCACCAAGGCACAAACGGCCACTAAAAAATCTTGTTTATTAACTTTGTATAAGCGAATAAATTCTTCAACGTCTACTAAACCTTTGATGGCCACAATCACCACGCAAGCCAAAATAACAGTAGGTAAATTTTGCAATAAGCCCGTAAAAAACAACAAACAAATCGCAATACTCGCCGATGCAAATACCAGAGACATCGGTGTTTTGGCACCAGCCTTTTCGTTTACTGCCGATTGTGATAATCCACCACTTACCGGATAACCGTGTCCAAATGCAATGGCCAAGTTTGAAGCGCCCAGTGCCAATAATTCTTGCCCCGCATCTATTTCTTCTCCTGTTTTTTTAGCGAGTGTTTTTGCTGCGGAAATACTTTCAATGTAAGCCAATAAAAAGCATGCAAAGGCCAAGGTGGCATCATTCTCTAAATCATCAAATTTAAATTCAGGCCAATAAAATTCAGGTAATCCCGATGGTATGATCCCAACAGTTTTAAAGCCGAATGTGCCCAACGGTGTGAATGTCATAACCAAAATTGATGCAATCACAATTTGAATAGCAATGGGTTTGCCTGGAAATATTTTCTCTCCCAAGAATAATAAAATTAAAGACACAAAGCCAAAAATTAAAATAACAGGGTTGGTATCCGGTAATTGAAAAAATAAAATCTTCATCCTCTCAACAAAATTGTAACCACCACCGTTTAATCCGAAAATTTTTGGCAATTGCGTTAAACCGATAGTTATTGCCGCACCTGCTTTGAAGCCCATCAGCACAGTTTCGCTGATGAAATTAATCATACTGCTTAATTTTAAAAAATAAGCACAAATACTCATCAGTGCAAAAAGTAATGCTGTTGTTGAAGCTATGTCCATCCAGCGATGTGCGTCGCCTTTAGATAAGGACGCAATGGCTGTGCCAATTAGTATCGAAATGGCAGATGTTGGCCCAACTGCTAATTGTGAGCT
>JBAXXZ010000551.1:0-1871 GCA_037127575.1 Bacteroidota bacterium
GAGAATTTGAATCACAAATTCTCTGCCCAAAACATGTGCTTGGTCGAATAAGGATTTATCCCAATCTTGGTTAAATACAAGTTGTGTGATGCCGTATCGATCTCTTAAATCCACAAAAGTCATTCCCCCCATTTCGCGGCTTTTTTGCACCCATCCGCTTAAAGTAATTTCTTTGTTCACATCGGCGATTCGTAATTCCCCACAGGTATGCGTTCTCAACATAGTATTTAATTTGCCTCAAAATTAGGCCTTTTTATTTATTCTTAAAATTGAATTTCAGGATATAATTGTTGTATGCATTTTTTCTGATTTTCGATATATGGTTCATGTTCGGAACCATTGTGTTGTGCTGCATGCAAGTTGTTGTGATTTAAATAAGCATTCAATTTTTGAATTTCAATATTGATTTTTTTGGTGTTTTCCTCAAAAAAACAATCCGAAAATTTTTGCCATACATAGTCGACGGCTAATTCGTTTGGATGGGCTAAATCGGCTTTGTAAAAACGGTAATCCCTTAAGTCGTCGTTTACCAATTCGTAAGCCGGAAAATAATAAGCGTTTTCATTTTCTTCTACCAATTGATGAACTGCCATTATTAAGATAGACTTGCTGCGGTTGTTTTCAACGACACCATCTTTTAAATGTTTAACGGGCGAAACAGTGAAGATGCATTTGAGTTTTGGGTTGATTTGTTTGAGTTCAGCAAGCAGCGCATTGTAAATATTCACTATTTCAAGTGCTTGCATGAGTCGTTTTTCGAACAAGTTTTGATTTTGTTTGTGGCAATTGGCCACAGTGACCATCAGCTCTGTGTGATAATAATGGTAGGCGCTTCCGAAGGTGATAAATATAAAATCACTGGCTTGAAGTGCTTGGTGGTTTTGATCGTTGAGCACTTGAATGTTTTGAAGGAGTTCGTTTTTAGACCCTGCTTTTATTTTTGAGTGGTGTAAAAAGCTAAAAACCTGGTTGTTTTGTTCAAGCAAAATATTAGCATTTGGTTTTGGCTTTTGAATGCCATGCATTAAGGTTTGCTGTATGCTGATTGGGTTAAACAATACCCCGCATGGATTTTGTACTGATTGAAATTTATGGGCCTGCAGGCGATCACCAATGTTATCTGAAAAGCATGAGCCAATTAAGAAAAGTTGGTGTTGGTGTGAGATATTAAAACCACATGTTGAGGGTTTAAAGTTGAGGTGAAATTTCATGCCTTTGGTTTTATTTCTGAGAATTTGGCATCTAAAAATTGTGTGGCACTTTCGAAATTGTTTTCAATTAAGCCATCTAGGATAGCATCTTTTAAAGCATTTTTTAAAATACCGATTTCTCTACCCGGTTGTAATTGGTAACGTTGCATGATTTCTTCGCCGCCAATGGGTGGTTGCCAATTACGGATTCTATCTTTTTCTTCGAGTTCTATAAGTTTACTGCGAACAATTTCAAAGTTTTGCATGTAGCGCTTCACTTTGTTTGGGTTTTTGGTGGTGATATCGCTTTCACACAATTGCATGAGTTCGTCAATGTCGTCGCCGGCTTCAAATAATAAACGGCGTACAGCACTATCACTCACTTCAGTTTTGGCTAGCACAATTGGACGCAAATGCAGAGCCACCATTTTTTGAACGAATTTCATTTTTTCGTTCAATGGTAATTTAAGATTGGTGAATATTTTGGGCACCATGCGAGCGCCTTTGTCTTCGTGACCGTGAAAGGTAAAGCCAATGCCCGGCTCGAAACGTTTGGTGGCAGGTTTGGCAATGTCGTGCA
Source organism: Bacteroidota bacterium (assembly GCA_037127575.1). Taxonomy (GTDB): domain Bacteria; phylum Bacteroidota; class Bacteroidia; order B-17B0; family Aurantibacillaceae; genus Aurantibacillus. Next base: position 1,771 of record JBAXXZ010000551.1, read on the forward strand.
ATATGGCCGACCAACGGAGCCATAAGTCGTCAGTGGTTTTGCAAATATTATCAAGCACTTCGAGGGTATGATAAAAATTATCTTTATGCGATTTTCCACTC
>JBAXXZ010000552.1:0-1871 GCA_037127575.1 Bacteroidota bacterium
TAGATCCGTGGGTAACTTCGGTAACTACGCTCCTGGCAAGCAATGCGGCCTTTGATGTGGATTATGATTTTGCCGGAAACACTTTTATTTATGGAGGCCAAACTCCTTTTAAAATTGCAAAATATGATCCTAACGGTATTTTGTTATGGACCTTTTCGGGAACTTTAACTTCGCCATCATGGAGTACTTCATCCTATGCAAGTAATATTGCAGTAAACAAATTCAACTCTAAGGTCTATACAGGGCAAGGTTTTATGACAAGTGCGAGCGTCATAAGGTTAGATGCCTCAGGGAATTATGACAACTTTATCACACTACCCAACGTTTATTATAATGAGGTGTGGGATATAGGTTTTAATTGCACTAGCGGTGATCCTTTTATTTTTGGCGGTTCAACGAGCAGTAATTCGTCCGGCGCAACAATCAACATGACAAGCGGTAGTTTAACATTGGCTTCGTTTCAAGGGAGTGCTACTTCTTGTTGTTGGGATATTGTAAATTATGCAATTGATGAACAAGGAAAAATATTTGCTGTATATGCTTCGGCCAGTAATACTTTAATCAGCAATAAAATTTGTTTAATCAACCCCGGCTTTAACGGGAATATTTGGACCCAAGCTACAGGTTTTAATTCTCTTCAAGAAGCTGGGAATAAATCGGCGTATACATATTCACTTTTTTCAAATGGGTATAATTGCCTTGCAGTTAATGGAACTTATTTGTTTTATTACGACGGTCTTAATTTAGCAGTTTATTCAAAGCAAACAGGATTAGCTTTGGCATCAACCACTGTTTCAACTAGCGGATTAAAAAAAGAAGGTGGCATTGCAGTGGATAATTGCAATAAAATTTACTTGGGCGGGAACAATACGATATTGACTTATAGTTTTAATGGTACAGGATTTATTGCATTGTCCCCAATATTTGTTGGTACGAATACGGTTAGTCCACAAGATATTTATGATTTGAAATTGGATAAATCGAATAATCTGCTTTATTTTTCAGGGAATGGTGTGGTTGGCTGTTATACAGTGATTTCAGGCACAGGATGCAATACCAATACACTGGTTATTAGTCCCAGTCAATTTAGTATTTGTTCGGGTCAAACCATTAGCTTAACGGTAAGTGGTGCCGGCAGTTATACATGGAGCACAGGCAGCAATTCTAACGCCATAATCGTGTCGCCAATTGTCAACACAAGTTATTCGGTAAATGGCATTACTTCTTCTATTTGTGGTAATTCAAGTGGCACAGGCTCTATTAATATTTTTGTTAATCCTAGTCCAAGTTTGACAGTAGCCATGCCGCCTAAATTTTGTTTAGGGGAAATTAGAACAGTAACTGTAAGTGGCGCCAGCAGCTATTCTTGGAATACAGGAGCAACTAGTTCAACCATTAATGTGAACTCAAATTCAAATTTGACATTTACGGTTACGGGTACCAATCCAACTAATTCGTGCACTACACAAAAGATGTTTACGGTAAGTGTTAGTCCATGCACCAGCATTTCTGAAAGTATCGCCAATAAAGCGTTTGCGAGAGTTTTCCCAAATCCAAGTAATAAATTCTTAACCCTTGAGCTAATCAATCAGAATGAAAAAATTAAAAATGTGAGCCTTTATAATTCAATTGGTGAACAAGTTTTTCAAACAAAAAAAATCAGTTTAAATAGCTCGAACCAATTTGTAATTGACATAAGTGCCTTTGCCAACGGGCTGTATTATTTGGAAGTTCAAAATGAAACACGAAGCCTACATTTTAATGTAATCAAGGAGTAAGCCATATGTGATTGGGTTTTATTTTTGTTGAAAAGCAATCAGCATGCATCCTTCCGAAAAGTATACAAAATAGTTTCCACTCAGGTATAAGTC
>JBAXXZ010000553.1:0-1869 GCA_037127575.1 Bacteroidota bacterium
GCTGCGCTGCCTGTGTTGCTGCGGTAACCCAAGATGAAAAATTAATTAAAGCAGCGCATCAGTTTGGAACCCTTACCGGTATTGCTTTTCAGATAAAAGATGATTTGTTTGATTTTGGCAGTGAAGGTGATATTGGTAAACCAACGGGCATCGATATTAAAGAAAAGAAAATGACCTTGCCTTTAATTTATGCCTTAAATCAAAGCACATGGAATGAAAAACGAAAAATCATCAACCTGATTAAAAACCACAATGAAGAAAGTGAGCAAGTAAAAAAGGTGATTGATTTTGTGATTCAAAAAGGCGGCATCACTTATGCCAATAAAATCATGCACGATTACAAAGATCAAGCCCTTTTAACATTGCAACAGTTGCCTGAAAACGAGTCAAGAAACAGCCTACAGCGATTATTAACTTACGCCATTGAAAGAAAAAAATAAGATGAAACCAGCACGCTTAATACTCAGTACTTTTTTAGTTTCGTTTTTTTTCTCGTCTTGTTCACACCAAGGCAATCAGCTCAGTGAAGCCGAACAACAAGCCTTGGATTCCCTTTCTAAAATAGATCAAAAAAGAAAAGGGGATTCGATGAAGAAGAAAAATCCACTTTTAATTTTACCGCCCGACAGTATCTACACCGGCAGTTATGTCGATAAATATTCAACCGGCATCACCAAATTTGTTGGCTTTTACCGTCAAGGAAAACGTCACGGACAATGGATGTCCTTTTTCCCTACGGGCATTGCTTGGAGTGAAATGCACTACGACAAAGGATTGCGCCAAGGACCCAATATGGTGTATTATGAAACAGGAAAACTGCGTTATTCCGGATTCTATAAAAACGATCAGCAAGACAGCGTGTGGACCTATTATGATTCGCTTGGTAAGGTCAACAAGAAAGTGATTTTTAAAGCAGATAGAATCATTAAGGAGTTCGACATTAAGAAATAATTAAAATCAAATTTAAAGAACAAACTCAGCAGGATTTTCCTCGCCGACTCAAAATGCTGATATTCCCTCGGCTTCAAATATATTCCTCAATAAAATTTAATTAAGAAAAGGGGCTGAAGTTTCAATTCTAAAATTCACGTTTAATTCTATAATTGCCGCAGGATTAGCCACGCGCATGGCTAATACGTAAAATCCTGCGGAGAGGGAGGGGTCACCCGGACATTAGGCGTTAATTTCTATAAAAGGATACCCGCCAAATCATTGCTAACTTGACGGGTTAAAAGCATTCTGAAAACCCATTAACAGAATGCCCATGCAAAAGTAATATTCGATAGCCAATCTCAAAAGTATTTTACAGTTATTAAATCTAATTCAAACTCAATTGAAACTCAATATTCGTTCCGACAAAGATATGTAAGTATTTAATGCGCACGTTTGAGCTACTTCCAAAATAGTTTAACACAAATATTATTTTTTTCAAGTGCCAATATAAATCATTAATTTAGATTAAACATTAAAAACCTACCTCTATGAAAATAAAAATAAAATTTGCAATTGTGAGTTCAGTTCTTTCAATAATTTTATTGACAACAACTTGCAAAAAGCAAAATCAAACCAAAGATTTGGCTAGTGAAAGAAAAGTTAATACCGGGCTTTCACCATCGGTTCAACAAAAGAACCTAAAACATGTTCCACAAAAATTATTCAATTTAACTTCATCAGAATGTTCTAAATTGATTAAACAATATAAATTAAATGACAATTCACCGAACCAAGCGGCACGAATTGTAGATATAGATAGTTTGAGTTTAGATTCGGCAACGTGGGTTTTGGAAGCAATATTAAATTATGATTTTGATTTCCAGTCAGAAGCAACATATAATAAATTTTTCACATTATTAAGCACTACAATTGCAG
>JBAXXZ010000554.1:0-1863 GCA_037127575.1 Bacteroidota bacterium
ATATAATACAATACTCCTTTTATCAGGCGATACAATGGTCGCTTGACTATCAAACACACTCGGACAAGGGTTACCAATAACATCCGTACTCACCAACTCATTGCTAAATGCATATTGAATTTGCTCCACCAATTTGCCTTCCAAAGCAGAAGCACGAATTATTTCATTCACCTCATCACGCGTTACTTCCTTGTTGATGTTTAAATTTAATATTGCCAAACTTACATTCGGGGTTGGTACACGAACCGAATTGGCCGTAAACTTACCACTCAAATGCGGCAACACTTTTTTCAAAGCACTCTCAGCACCGGTTTCTGTAATCACCATGTTTAATGCAGCCGATCGTCCGCGACGGTATTTTTTATGGTAGTTATCTAATAAATTCTGGTCATTGGTGTACGAATGTACCGTTTCAATATGCCCCTTCTGAATACCCAATTCCTTGTCAATCACATACAAAATCGGCATAATGGCATTGGTTGTACAACTGGCCGCCGAAAATATTTTTTGCGTTTTTAAATCCACCGTCTCATGGTTAATGCCATGCACCACATTCGGCACATTGCCCTTAGCCGGCGCAGTTAATAACACTTTATCAATGCCCTTGGCTTGTAAGTGACGACTCAACTCTACATCATCCCTAAACACCCCCGTATTATCAATCAATAAGGCATTGTTAATGCCATACTTGGTATAATCCACATCCTCCGGATTCTTCGCATCAATCATGTGCACAGTATGCCCATTAATAATCAATGCACTGTTTTCAACATCCTCTATAACGGTTCCCGGAAATGGACCATGCACCGAATCCGTACGCAATAAATCCGCACGCTTTACAAGCTCAGCGGCACCGCTGCCTCTTGTTACAATCGCACGCAAACGCAATTGCTCGCCCTTACCCGCTTGCGCTATTAACTCACGCGCAGCTAAACGACCAATACGTCCAAAACCATATAACACCACATCTTTGGGCTGAATGGTATTTGGACCACTCACCATCCCTTTTAATTTGTCATTAATAAAATCCAATTTCGATTTGTACTTGTCCTTCTCCTGCAACCACTCAAATGCCAACTTCCCTATATCAATGCGTCCCGCACCAATGTTCGAATTCAAAATCTCTTGCGCCAAAGCCACAGTATCATAAACCGTAATCGGCTTCTTTACAATGTTCTTAGCATATAAATGCAAATTCATGATTTCGCTCGAACTGCGATCAAACAGCTGATTGCGAAACAAAATCAACTCAATCGATTTCTCAAACCACAACTTACCAACCGCATTAATTAAATCAATGGCAGCCTTCTCATGATTAATCCAATCATTCAATTGTGTTTCATAGTCTCCGTTTACCTTTTCAAGATTTGTCATACTATTTTGTTTAAAGTGAAAGAAAACAAAGCCACTTGATTCCTGATACAAAATACAGCTTGTTTTCCGTAAATAAATTTTTTGCAAAAATATTAAAAGAAAAAAGAAGTACCGAGCATGTTAATAAAGTATTCATATTATGTTTATAACCCTTTTTTCAAAACAAAAACATGCAAGTGTTTTAATCACACTTATTTGACAAACCACTAATTATACTTAACTTTAAGCCCTCTTATGCGTGATGTAATTTGGACACTCATTATCATTTGGCTGGTTTATCGCCTTGTTGATATGTTTAAGAAAAAACCAAGCAGCCAATCCGGTCCGCAACACAATACCCAAAACCAAACACAACAAGCGCCGGTTGAAGACAAAATTAAAAACGCCATGCACAAACAAGCCGATAAAGAAGGCGAATACATTGATTTCGAGGAAATAAAATAAACAACAAACCGCCTTTCTTAAACCCAAATTTCAAAAGCCTTTTTA
>JBAXXZ010000555.1:0-1863 GCA_037127575.1 Bacteroidota bacterium
GCGCGAATTGCACCAATACAAGGTGATATAATCGGAAACATTACCATGCAACGTTATTTGGGACCCGGATCTAACGGTTGGCGCTTTATTGCATCACCTGTTTCGGGAGTCACAATAAATGATTGGCAAGATAATTTTATCACATCCGGTTTCCCCGGGGCTAATTATCCTTCTTTTCCTTTTGTATCGGTTTATTCTTACAGCGAAGGTATAGCCGGCGTTAGTGATAACGGCTTTGTTGCGCCTGCAAGTGCAAATGATCCATTAACTCCCGGCAAAGGATTTTTGGTATATATTGGTCCATTACCTGTTACAGTTGATGTAAGCGGGCCACCTGCCAAGTTTGCCCAAACATTTTCGGTGACTTATACTTCAAGTGGAGGTGCGGCCAATGATGGTTTTGTTTTGTTAGGTAATCCTTATGCCTCAACCATTGATTGGAGTGCGGCGGGATGGACACGCACCAATGTGAATAATGCTGTTTACATTTGGAATCCTGTATTACAACAATACGCCAGTTGGGTTGCAGGAACAGCTGTGAATGGCGGTTCAAATTTAATTGCATCATCACAAGCTTTCTGGGTTCAAACCAACGCCGGCTCTCCCGTTTTAACTTGCAATGAAAGTGTTAAAGTGGCAACAAATACCACATTTTTAAAAGCGGCATCAAGCCAAAGCATTCAATCACTCAATTTAAAAATTACCGGAAACAATTATTCAGATGAAACAATTTTGTTGTTTAATGCAAACGCCCACAAATCGTTTGATGCTGATTTGGATGCCCGTAAAATGTATAGTTCAAATCCTTCAGTGCCGGCCATTTCAACACAAGATTCGAGTTTAAACGACCTGTCGATCAACAATGTGCCGAGCATCGGTGCAAGCTTGCACATTCGCGTGAAAGTAAAGGTAGGCTTGAGCGGTATTTATAAAATTCAACGTGATTCAAGTTATAACCTTGATCCAAATAGTTGTGTGGTACTTGAAGATTTGCTTACCGGCATCAGAACTAATTTTGCCACAAATGATTCCTATACTTTTTTTATAGCCGACACTACACAAGCCCCAAGATTTTTGTTACATGTGAGCGGACGTGGACAAACACAGTCAATGCAAGTATCGTGCGCACATTTGCAAAATGGTAAAGTTATTGCAAAGGGTGAAGGAGCCGGGCCTTGGTCATACAATTGGTACACCAATTACAATGTGTTAATCAAACAAACTGCATTTCAATTTTATGCTGATACCTTATCACAACTTGCGGCAGGTATTTATAAAGTTGCAATCAATGATCAAAATGGTTATTGCGCTTTATTTACATCAACAATCGCTGTAATTGAACCACCGCCTGTACTTGCAGCATTCATTACAAACAAGGATAGTTTGAATGCCGGAATTGGAGAAGCCTTGGTGATGACAAACCTTTCGCAGAATGCACAAAATTATATTTGGCGTTTTGGTGATGGCAGTGCAAATGAAATTAGCCAACAGCCCCAACCGCACGTTTATACCTTGAATGGTGTTTATTTGCTAAGGTTAGTTGCCGGTGCCAATACCTGTAAGGATTCAGTTTTCAAAAAAATTATCGTGTATAATCAAAATACCATTGGACTTCCGGAAGATCAATCAATATCAGCGATTCCAATTATTTATCCAAATCCGGGCAAAGGCCTCTTTTATTTAAATATGATTACAAAGGACAATTCCACCGGAGAATTATGTGTTTATGATCTCTCTGGACTGCTTGTTTTTAAATCTAAAATTGAAGGGGGATTAAATACCCTTAAAATGGACGCATTAATAAAAGGGATGTATATCTATAGAATTGAAAATGGGAATTCAAAACGAAGTGGGAAGCTTATC
>JBAXXZ010000556.1:0-1850 GCA_037127575.1 Bacteroidota bacterium
TTCATTTTTAGCTCAAAACCGATCTTATAAAAATACAATCAACACTTTATTTTTTGCCTTCAGTTTCATTGTAATAAGAAGCCTTGATTTACAGTTAACTAGCAGCATAATTATTATCCACAAAACCATCAAAAAATGTTGGTATTTTCCTAGTGATACTTGACCTTTAAGTTATATCTTGCAGGCATTAGAATATAATCTAATCTTTAAAGAAAGATATGGCAGAAGACAGAATTATTACCATCAACATTGAAGATGAAATGAAAACCGCCTACATCGATTATTCGATGTCGGTTATTGTATCACGTGCATTACCTGATGTTCGTGATGGATTAAAACCCGTTCACCGTAGAGTTCTATACGGAATGACCGAACTGGGATTAGCAGCAAATCGTCCACACAAAAAATCGGCACGTATTGTTGGTGAAGTTTTGGGTAAATACCATCCGCATGGCGACCAATCAGTTTATGATGCAATGGTTCGTTTGGCACAAGAGTGGAATGTTCGTTACCTTTTGGTTGACGGACAAGGAAACTTTGGTTCAATTGATGGTGATCCACCGGCAGCAATGCGTTACACAGAAGCCCGTCTTCGTAAAATTGCTGAAGAATTATTGGTTGATATCGATAAAAACACCGTTGATTTCAGACCCAACTTTGATGATAGTTTAACTGAACCAACCGTGTTACCCTCAAAATTCCCTAACTTATTGGTGAATGGTGCTTCCGGTATTGCCGTAGGTATGGCTACCAACATGGCTCCGCACAATTTGTCGGAAGTAATTGATGGTATTCAAGCCTACATTGATAACCGCGATATCGATATATCGGAATTGATTAAACATGTTAAAGCTCCTGATTTCCCTACAGGTGGTATCATTTATGGTTACCAAGGTGTAAAAGAAGCGTTGGAAACGGGTCGTGGACGTATCATGATGCGTGCCAAAGCCATTTTCGAAACCAGCAAAACAGGTAAAGAACAAATCATTGTTAATGAAATTCCTTACCAAATCAATAAATCATCTTTAATTGAAAGAGCGGCTGAGTTAATCAACGAAAAAGTAATTGAAGGTATTTCTGATTTACGTGATGAGTCGGATAGAGACGGAATGCGTATTGTATTCGATTTAAAACGCGATGCAGTGCCAAACGTTGTTCTTAACCAATTATACAAACATACAGCCCTTCAAACTTCGTTCAGCGTAAACAACGTTGCCTTGGTTAAAGGTCGTCCCGAAATGCTGAATTTGAAAGATCAAATTCGCTATTTCGTTGAACACCGTCATGAAGTGGTTGTTCGTCGTACACAATACGAATTGGATGAAGCAGCTAAGAAAGCCCATATTTTAGAAGGTTTATTAATTGCTTTAGATAACCTAGATGCAGTGATTGCATTGATTCGTGCAGCACGTACCGTAGAAGATGCTAGAAATGGATTGATGTCGAGCTTTAAATTAAGTGAGATTCAAGCCAAAGCCATCTTGGATATGCGTTTGCAAAAATTAACAGGCCTAGAGCGCGATAAGATTAAAGAAGAATATGCTGAGTTAATGAAACTCATTACTTACTTAAAATCTGTACTTGCTGATGAAGGCTTGAGAATGCAAATCATCAAAGACGAATTGAAAGAAATTAAGGAGAAATATGGTGATGCGCGTAGAACCGAAATCATCATGAGTGGCGATGAAATGAGCATGGAGGACCTTATTCCTGATGAAGAAGTTGTAATTACCATTTCCCATTTAGGATATGTTAAACGTTCATTATTGAACGAATACAAAACCCAAAACCGCGGTGGAAGAGGATCTAGAGGTGTTGCCAAACGCGACGAAGATTTTGTAGAACATGTA
>JBAXXZ010000557.1:0-1839 GCA_037127575.1 Bacteroidota bacterium
TGCCAAAGCCAAAGCAGAAGCCGATCGCATTGCCAAAGACAAAGCCGAGGCGGATGCAAAAGAAAAAGCAGAGCTTGATCGTAAAGCCAAAGAACTGGCAGCTGCAGAGGCAATCAAAACAAAAATAGAAGCCGATCGCATTGCCAAAGAAAAAGCTGAAGCCGATGCCAAAGCAAAAATAGAAACCGACCGCATAGCCAAAGAAAAGGCCGCTGAAGATGCCACACGATTAAAAGCTGAGGCCGATGCAAAAATAAAAGCCTTGGCCGAACAAGAAAAACAAAACAAACAGTATGAAGACATTTATAAAGCTTCCGTTGCCAAGGGTGATGAATTGTTTAAGTTTAAAAAGTACCGCGATGCCGAATTGCAATACCAAACTGCATTAACAGTTAAAGGTGGCGATCCATACGCCAAAGAACGTTTGATGGAATGCGAGCGCTTAATTAGCTCCGATGCCAACCAAAAAACCGATGAACGTCAAAAACAACTATTGGCCAAATACCCTGAAGGGGTGACCGAAGAAATTGTATCGGCCGATGGTGTAATCATTATTAAACGCATTTTGGTAAAAAGTAAAGTGGCCTACATTTACGAGAAAAAGGTATTTAACTGGGGTGGAATTGCTTGTTTTAGAGATGGCGCCCCAATTCCCGAAACCGTTTTTGAACACGATACACAAAAATAAATGGTCTTAAATACAATTCCTTCTTTTATGGCTGAAGACATTCATTGTTGTGTTTGTCAAAACCATGATACCCAAAAATTTAAATTAAAATACCAAAAGGAAAAGTATGCCGTGGTGGTATGCGATACCTGCGATTTTCATTTTATTCCGCCTTATTACCGCAAACAAATTGAATACAGCAATTACAAAAATGCCAATGTCACCGAGGCCATTCGTCGCGGAAACAATTGGTTAAAAGTGCAACGCCACAAACTGCGTTTTCGTTTTGTAAGTAAATTTGTAAAACAAGGTAAATTATTCGATTTGGGTGCCGGTTGGGGCCATTTTATGCTGGCCGCCAAAGAATTGGGCTACGATATTTACGGGGTTGAAATTTCGGAAGAACCTTACAAATACTGCGTGAACGATTTAAAATTACCCGTTGATCACACCGATTTTTTTGACATGGATGAAAGCAAAAAATTCGATGTCATTACCATGTGGGATGTGTTGGAGCATATTGATAAAGCCGATGTGTTTTTGCAAAAATGTCACAAACTCACCGCCGATGGGGGATACCTCATTTTACAAGTACCGCAAATTGATTCCTATTTTTCCAAAAAACAACAGGATAAATGGAACATGATGGGGCTCGACCATGTAAATTATTTCAGCATAAAAACCATGAAACAAATTCTGGCCAATAACGGTTATGAGATGGTTGCTGTAAAATCTTCCTTCGAAATTAAACTGTTTATCATGTATTCCATATTGCCAATTTTAAAACGATTCAAAGGCAATAGAAAAAAATCAGTGCACGAAACAAATGTGGCCATTAATGCCGCCGAGCGTCAGCAGTTTTTTAATAAGGTGACTGCAAAGCCCATGTGGCAACTCAAATTGTTTGTTTTGATTCACAATATGCTTTACAATTTACTTTCCTTTTTGAATGTTGGGGAAGAAATGATGGTGGCTGCTAAGAAGGTATAGCTTATTGCTTATTATTTATTTTTTATTATTTATTTGGGCGCCCAAGCGGGCCACTGCGGGCTCGGCTATCGCCTCGGTTTTTTTAGCGCCAAAGAGACAGGCGCTAAAAAGAACCAAGCCCTGCGTGTCCCTGGCGCAGAATTTCGGATTTTTAGCATCTTGAAATGCCAAAAATTTAAAGA
>JBAXXZ010000558.1:0-1817 GCA_037127575.1 Bacteroidota bacterium
TTTTTGGGCAGAATGGTGTGGCCCTTGTAAAATGGTTGGTCCAGTTATTGAAGAAATGGCCAAAGAATACGATGGCAAAGCAGTGATTGGTAAAGTAAATGTTGACATGAATTCAGCCATCAGCATGAACTATGGTATTCGCAACATCCCAACATTATTGTATTTTAAAAACGGTCAGGTAGTTGATAAACAAGTAGGCGTAGTGCCTAAAGCTACTTTGGTAGGTAAATTAGAAGCACAGATGTAATTTTTTAATTCACTGAATTGAAATCCCAATCTTTGACAGGTTGGGATTTTTTTTTGCTAAGTATTATGCAATAGTAAATGGTGATGAATGAATAGAGATTGAGTGGCCCCCTTTTGCTTAGGCCTCATTCATTTTTTTTGGCGCCTTAACGCGCTTTACACTTCAAGTCTGCTTGTCATTTGCCTTGCTTGTATGGGTGCGGTGGCTTCCTCGCATCCCGCAAAGCTGGCTCAAAACCATTAAAGGTTTTGCCCCCTCACCCAACAAGCACTAGGCAAAGTCCTGTGCATCCTTTCCACTGCCTCCTATCATCTTGCCTCCTGCATCCAACAAATCTTCCCGCCATAAGATTGACCAAGGTCATTCCTTCATGCCCGCTAATTTATTTTTGCCATTCCACACAATCAATTATATTTGTGTATTAAGCAATTATCATGGCAAAAGTGGAAAGAGAAATCAAGTCAAGCAACTTGTCTTTCGAAGAATTTAAAGTATTGGTGCTAAGCGATTACAAGTTGGTGAACGAAAGCAGGCAAGCAAGTTTATTGGGTAGAAAGGAAGTGCTCACCGGAAAGGCCAAGTTTGGCATTTTTGGCGACGGCAAAGAATTGGCGCAAGCGGCCTTGAGCAAGGTGTTTAAAAACGGCGACTTTAGAAGTGGTTATTACCGCGATCAAACTTTTATGTTTGCCATTGGCGCTTTAACGCCACAACAATGGTTTGCCGGTTTATATGGTCATACCGATTTAACGGCAGAGCCCATGAGCGCCGGCCGTCAAATGGGCGGGCATTTTGCCACCCACAGTTTAAACGACGATGGTAGCTTTAAAAATTTAATTGATCAAAAAAATTCAAGCAGCGATATTTCACCAACGGCCGGGCAAATGCCGCGTTTGTTGGGCTTGGCTTATGCCTCGCATTTTTACCGTATTAACCAAGATTTACAAAAAGAACCTTTTACAAAGTTTAGCAACAAAGGCAATGAAATTGCTTTTGGTACCATCGGCGATGCTTCAACATCTGAAGGTCCTTTTTGGGAAACCATTAATGCCGCCGGCGTGTTGCAAGTGCCCATGTTGATGAGCGTTTGGGATGATGGCCATGGTATTTCGGTGCCAAAAAAATACCAAACCACCAAAGAAAGTATTTCGGAGGTATTAAAAGGATTTCAGCGCGACAACGAAGGCAAGGGTTACGAAATATTTAAAACCAAGGGTTGGGATTATGCCCATCTTTGCGAAACATACGAAAAAGCGGCAGAGATTTGCCGTACCCAACATGTGCCCGTATTGGTGCATGTGGAAGAAGTAACACAGCCCCAAGGGCACAGCACCAGCGGTTCGCACGAGCGTTACAAAAGTAAAGAACGTTTAGATTGGGAAGCAGAATACGATTGTGTGCGCCAATTTAAATTGTGGATTATTAAAAATGCCTTAGCTACGGAAGATGAATTAACGGCCATTGAAAATGAAGCCAAAGAAACAATTCGTCTGGCTAAAAACGCTTCTTGGAGTGAGTATTTATCACCCATTCAACAAGAAGTGGAAGAGGTGTGTGCGCTTTTTAATGC
>JBAXXZ010000559.1:0-1813 GCA_037127575.1 Bacteroidota bacterium
AACGCCTTATATGGGTTACAAGGAGTCAGGTTATTATCCGGAAGCCTTTGTAAATATTTTGGCCTTGTTGGGATGGAATCCGGGTAACAATGAGGAATTGTTTTCTTTGGAAGAATTATCGGCCTTGTTTGATTTTGAACGCGTGAATAAAAGCGGTGCCAAATTTGATCCTGAAAAAGCCAAATGGTTTAACCAACAATATTTGCGTAAGCACAGCGATGCCGATTTAGCAAATGCCTTTAAGCCTATTTTGCACAGCAAGGGTATTGAGCGCAGCGATGCGTTTTTAGCGGAATTTTGTAAGTTGATGAAAGAGAAAGTACATTTTGTGCATGAGTTTTGGGAACAAGGGCACTATGTATTTGAAGCCAAAGATGATTTGGATGAAAAAGTAATGGCTAAAAAGTGGAACGATAAAAGCAAGGCCTTGTTTACTTTGGTGCAAGATTCATTTATAACGGTTAGCGATTGGCAGACACAAGTGTTGCACGATACATTTGAAGAACTGGTAAAAGTACATGGCAAAATTGATATGCAATTGTTGCGTGTTTTGATTACCGGTGTTGCCGGCGGTCCGCAGTTATTCGACTTACTGGCTTTATTGGGTAAGGACGAGGTGTTGGCGCGTTTGGGAAAATCGCTTGGAAAATTGAATTAGAAAATTTTGAGAAATTGAAAGGGCTGCAATTTTTTTGCGGCCTTTTTTTTTGGGTCTCGCTTGCGCTAAAGCTACAGCGAACGATGGAAGGATTAGGTTAAGGTTGAGAGAGGTGGGATTTGCCTGAGGGATGGAGTGCATGTTTGAGCACAATTTTAGGCTTAAAATGAATTTAAGTTTCAAAATTTTTCGGTGCTTAAGATTTAGGTTCGCCTAAAATTTGCGAGTAGCGACAGCCCGACCCCATGAAGCAAAAATAAACCATGTGTTTTAAAAAATATTTTTGCTTCATGGGGGCAGGCCCAAAAAAATTAAATTAAATCAAACCCAATTTTCCTAAGAATATCAATAGCGCGCAGAGAATGGCGATGCTGAGGATGGTATTGCTGATTTTTTTTTGTTTGAGGTTAAAGAAATAATCGCCGATGATAAAACAAAGTGGGATGGAGAGGGTCATGATGATGATTGCCCCATTGGCGCCGCTTGAAAAATAAGTGATGGATGAGAAGAAAAGAAACCAGAGTAAAAGTACTTTTGATTTTTGTTTTTTTACAGTATTGCCGAAGCCGAGTGACAAACTTTGCAGCATGGCGAGTAGAAAAACAGAAATGAGCCAAAGGAGCAGGGGCATGTAAAACTCGCTGATGTTGGGGATGCGCAGGCTTTGGAAAAACATACCGGTTGATTTAAAAAAGTACCATTGGTTAAAATTGCTGAGGTAGGCCAGGCATTCGTAAATGAAGAGAGGCACTAATAAGCCAAGGCTGGCAATGACCCATTCGCGCCAGTAGAAAGGGCGGAGAATGAAGAGAATCACAAAAAACATTGGAAAGGTAAAGATGCCGGCGATGGAGACAAAGGCCGACAAGCCGAGAAAAAATGCAGCATTGAAAATGGGGCGGAAGGCATCGTCGTTGCGGTAAGTTGCGAGCAGTAAGTGAAATGAAATAAGGATAAAAACATTGGTGAGTAATTGGGCTGAAATACTACCGGGGCCGGTTGCGGCGGCGTTGAGCAGCAGGTAAAAAAACTGGGGAAAATAATTTTGTTTATCTACTACTTCTTGGTTGTTGCTAATGAACTGAATGATTAACATGCCGAGTAGGATGCAAAAGAAGTTGATGCTAACAATGGCAAGTGGATGGTGTACTTTAT
>JBAXXZ010000560.1:0-1803 GCA_037127575.1 Bacteroidota bacterium
GCCACACCATACCATAATTCTTGTTCATCCATTTGTAGTGTGCCATATTACGCTGGTTTTAACAATAAGTATTATTTTTTACAACCCTTAGATGGAAGTGCCTATATACAAATGTATGTTTATCAAACTTATCAAGGTCAAAGTTATAGAGAATTTGCCCAGGTAAAATTAATCGACACACTCGAAAACAATAAATGTTATTACGTTGAATTCTATGCCGCAAATTCTCAATGGATAAAGTATCGTGTAAACAATATTTCTGCTTGTTTTTCGTCATTTGCATTTCAAAACTTTATTCCTGCCCCCGGTATAATACCCAATGTACAAGCGCATATTCAGAATTACGGTAATCCGGTACTGCCGGATACCGTTAGTTGGCAAAAAATTTCCGGAATTTACGAAGCGTTGGGAGATGAAACCTATTTGGCACTTGGCAATTTCAAGGACAATTCGAATACCGATACCGTAAATATATATAAGCCCGGACAAGTACCTTATTATACGCCTAAATTAAGTTCAATCTTTATAGACGCAATTTCAGTTTTCTCAATAAACCCTAACGGCACTTTGCCTTGGGCCTACCGTGACACCACAATCATTAAAGGGGATAGCGTTTACATTGGCAATAAAATGGGTGGATTGAATTTTCATCCCCGTTGGTACGATATGAGTGGCAATTATTTGGCTACCAATGCAGGCATTTTTGTAAGGCCTGCGGTTACCAGCAGCTATGTTGTGCAATACACAGTATGTGGTACCCCACGCATCGATACTGTTGAAGTAAAAGTTTTACCCAATGTTGCCTTAAAAGAATGGCAAATGATGAGTGATCAATTGCACATTTTTCCTCAACCTGCCCAACAAAAAATTTACCTGAATTTTGACAACAATAAATTAATGCGTTTTTTTGAAGACTTTGAGATATATAACCAACTAGGTGTATTACAAAAACAAGAAAAACTACTTTTTGAAAATTATCCGGAACATGGGGCAAGTATAGATGTGCATGATCTTCAGTCCGGCATTTATTTTTTAAGACTGAAAAATATGGAAGGCATAACCATCAATAAAAAAATTTTGGTGGGTGATTAAATTAACCCATACCTCTTAAATAAACACCATGCGGTTTTAAAAGGAGCAGTGATGTTTTAAATATGCTCCTATCAAGATTATTGTAGCCCAATAATAGCAAGAAAGTCATCCGCTTTTTCAAGGCATTTAATCACTCTATTCGGTTAAAATCCTATATTTGTGACCTATTATTATGGCACAATTAATTATTTTCCGTCACGGACAAAGCATTTGGAATTTAGAGAATAAATTCACCGGTTGGGTAGATGTTGATTTAAGTGAAAAAGGCATCGAAGAAGCCAAACAAGCCGGCTTAAAATTGGTAGGGTATCATTTTGATTACGCCTATGCATCGGCCTTAAAGCGAGCGCAAGAAACTTTGCGTATGGCGCTCGAAACGGCCAAACATCCTGCCATTTCGGCCACCTACAACCAAGCACTCAACGAGCGCATGTATGGCGATTTACAAGGTTTAAACAAGGCCGAAACTGCCGAAAAATATGGTGATGCCCAAGTGAAAATTTGGCGTCGCAGTTTTGATGTACCGCCACCAAATGGTGAAAGTTTGAAAGACACTGCCGCCCGTGTGTTGCCTTATTTTGAGCAAGAAATTGAACCCAAATTAAAGGCCGGTAAAAATGTGGTGATTGCCGCCCATGGCAATAGCTTGAGAGCTTTAATCATGCATTTGGAGAAAATGAGTCCTGAACAAATTTTAGAATTTGAAATTGG
>JBAXXZ010000561.1:0-1797 GCA_037127575.1 Bacteroidota bacterium
ACATCTGGTTGCCGACCTTACTGAAGAAAAATTGGCCGGCCATTTATACGATTCGTTACGCAATAAAATTATGCCTTTGCCCGACAATATCGTGGTGTATCCCGGACATGGTGCCGGAAGCGCCTGCGGTAAAAAAATGAGCAAAGAAACAACCGATGATTTGGGTCATCAGAAAAAAACAAATTACGCCCTCAATCCCGAATTAAGCAAACAAGATTTTATTAAGGAAGTGCTCAGCGGTTTAATGCCACCTCCGGGTTATTTCCCGCAAAACGTATTGCTCAACATTCATGGCTACGATCACATTGACGACATTATTGAAAAAGGCACCAAGGCCTTAAGTGTGGAAGATTTTTTACACCTCATCAACATACACCAACCTGTAATTATTGACACACGCACCGCCGACGAATTTCACAAAGGATTTATTCCCAACTCATTTAACATTGGCCTCAACGGAAATTTTGCCGTCTGGGTGGGAACCCTTGTTCCTAAAGTAACTCAACCCATTTTATTAATTTGTGATAAAGACAAAGAAGAAGAAGTGGTAACACGCTTGGCGCGCGTTGGATACGACCATGCCCTTGGTTGTCTCGAAAACGGCATTGAGGCTTGGGTAAAAGCCGGACAAGCACTTGATCACATTGATTGCATTGATGTAGACACCTTTAATAACAAACTACTATCAGACGAGATCACATCAGTATTAGATGTACGCAAACAAAGTGAATTCGATAGTGAACATTTGCATGGCGCTTTAAACGTGCCACTCGATTATATTTACAAAAACACACAGGCTTTGGATAGAAACCGAAGTTATTATATTCACTGTGCAGCCGGGTATCGCTCCATGACCTTTATTTCCATTCTTAAATCGAAAGGATTTAAACACTTGGTAAACGTTAACGGCGGCTTTAGTGCCATTAAATCTTCAGGTAAATTCGAATTAACAAGCTACGTGGCCCCAGTAACATTTTTGTAAAATTATTCTTTTACAATTTGCTGCGCCAACACTTTGTTGCCTTGCGCATCATATACCTCCACTAGGTAAACGGCGGCTTTTAAATCGCTCATACCGATGGTGGTTTTGGCTTCCAATACTTTTTGTAGCATCAATTTGCCTTGTAAGTCGTATACAAATACTTTTCCTTTACGCACATTTTGTGAAGCATAAATATTTAGTTGTTCTTTACATGGATTTGGTCCTAAACTAATTTGCGGCGCATCACCGGTTTGTTCATCCATGCCAACCGTGCTTACTGTGGTGCTGGTTACACCCAGAGTGGCATCGCGAGCAGGACCAATGGTTTTGTTTATAACCCAATTGTTTGGGTCGCACACAATGGCTGTTACCGAATCTTTTAACGGAATGGTATACGTTTCAATCGCCACATTGTGCATCACACGTATAACGGTATCGGCCTTGCCGTTAGCGCGGGATAATCGATATTCCATTGGTGTCATAAACAGAGGTGTTACACCAGGCATGCTCACTGTTTGTGAACTTTTAATGATGCAATTTTGATTGGTGTAATTGTATTTCACATTAAAAGTTGGATACCCTTCGCCATAATACCATTGGTTAAAAAATTGGTCGTTATTCAGCCCCAAAAAAGCCGAATGGTAATTTTTAAAATCGCGTGACGAAGCCGTCCTGTTTTTATAGGTGTTTTGGAAACCACGCAAACAGTTGAACCAAACCGAATCGTTATTCGTCACAAAACGCAAAGTGTGAATGATGGCACGTATAACGGTATCGGCCTTGCCGTTAGCGCGGGATAATCGATATTCCATTGG
>JBAXXZ010000562.1:0-1791 GCA_037127575.1 Bacteroidota bacterium
GGTTAAGACTTTGTATTACAGGTACAGGAAGGCTTTCGGTCTCAGTAATTTGTTGATTGATAAATACAGAAAGCATATCGCTAAAAGCTTTGCGACTCGATTTTAATTCAATCAGGCGTTGTTCTACTTTTAATAATTCGGCCTGCAATAAATCAGCTTGACTTTTTAATGCGGTACCATTTGTGATGGCGGCTTCTGTTTTTTTAATGCCCACTTCAAGGTCTTTCATCAATAACTCCGTTTGCACACGCTGCGCATCAAGGATTAATATGCCAAAGTACAACTGATTAATTCTATCTTTTATTTTATACAATTCAACCGAAATTTTTTCTTCTTCAGTTTTTGTGTTAGCCTGTATGAGTTCTTTTTGTTGTTTAATTAAAATTGGATCGCTAAGTGATTGATTAATTTCGGCGTACACTTTGTATTGGTCTTTGTTAAGTTCCTTTATGTTTATACCCGGCAAGACAATCGGTATTTTAGTCACCTCCGATTGATAAGTGGCTTGTCCGGCAAAATTAATTTGTGGTAAATAAGCCTTCGAGGCATTGTCGATTGAATAATCTTTACTTTTTTCAAGCAAAACCATTTGTTTTAGTAGGGGATAATTCTTTTTCGCCAAGGCATAACAACTATCGAGGCTTAAGTTTGAGCTGGTTTGACTGTTAGCTTGAACAACAAGCAATAGCGCAATTGCTAGTAACTTTGTAATTTTCATAATTTGTGTTTTACTTGTTACCCGTTTGGGTAAAATGTGCTTAAAAAAAATCATGGTCTCAATGCTTGTTTTACAAATTGTTTAATTAAGTCCCTGCGTTCATGCATCAAAGTATAAAATTCTTTGTTTTCAATGCCCACCACTACTTGAATCATTGGCCGACCTACATATGGAAAAATAATCATTGAAATAATGTTCATGAACAATTGACGTGAATCAATTGCTTTGATTTTTCCTTTTGCAATTTCCTTTTTTACACAATCGTTGAATTTAGTAAAAACATTTTTTAAATTTTGATTTAGGTGTTTGGCTATAAATTTGTCCGGATCTTTATTCAGTTCATTGATTACAAAACGGGGAAGGGCAGAGTTGCGCGATAAAAGATTCATGTAGGCATCAATGATTAATTCAATTTTTTCTTCCAAAGAATTATCCATTTCTAGGATTTCTTGGAGATTTGAAATCATTCTGCGCAAAGCCAAATTAAAAATGGCATCAAAAAGTAAATCTTTGCTTTTAAAATAATAATGCAACAAACCTTTATTGATGGTGGCCTTATCTGCAATCTCTTGCATTCTTGCACCATCATAACCCTTTTCATGAAACACTTCTTCGGCAGCATCTAAAATTTTTTGTTCCGTGCTATTGTCTTTCTGCGGTTTCATTGTGCAAATATATGGTGATTTTACCCGTTTGGGTAAAAAAATATAAATGAAATTCTAAAGTGTTGATTATTAGCGCTTTAAAATTTATTGTCAAAAGATGATACAGGTAATGAAATGTAAAAACGCATTTCATTTTTTCTAGCTTTAAATTTAGTGTCTATATTTTTAAGTGAATGAAAGTTATTTATATACTAGATTAGAATTATAACGCTTAATGAATTTCGCCTGTTTTAATTACTGCTACTTACATCAATTTTGCTGCTCCTCCTGACTTTCTCAATCAAGTAATAATAAAGCCATTGCTTTAATATTAGATCTTGTTTCTTTAACACGAACCGATACAAAAAAATCGTGTTTTGTTTTTAAGTTTTTAGTTTGAATGTTTTATACTTGGGCTAAGATTTTTTC
>JBAXXZ010000563.1:0-1789 GCA_037127575.1 Bacteroidota bacterium
GGTTTAGATGTAGCTGATTTAATTCTTGAGCCACTCTCTTCTTCTGAATCGGTATTAACTCCTGAAGAATTAGAAGCTGGTGTATGCTTGGTAGATATTGGTGGTGGTACTACTGATGTGGCTATTTTCAAAAATGGCATCATTCGTCATACCGCAGTAATTCCTTTTGGTGGAAATGTAATTACCGATGATATCGTTGATGGTTGTCAAGTATTACGTAACCAAGCAGAGTTGTTAAAAACAAAATTTGGTTCGGCATTGGCTGACGAAAACAAAGAAAATGAAATCGTGTGTATCCCCGGATTCCACGGTCGCCCTCCAAAAGAAGTTTCTGTAAAAAACCTTGCCTTGGTTATTCAAGCACGCGTTGAAGAAATTTTCGAATCGGTATTGTTTGAAATCAAATCATCAGGATTGGATAAAAAATTAAATGCTGGTATTGTTATCACCGGTGGTGGATCGCAATTGAAACATTTAGATAAGTTGGTTGAATTTGTAACTGGTTTAGATACACGTATTGGTTATCCAAGTACACATATTTCGAAAACAGTGGTTGAAGATATTAAGAGCCCAATGTACGCTACTGGTGTAGGTTTGGTGATTAAAGGATTGAACTCACAAGAAGAAGAAGTAATTACAGAACAAACCGAAGAGAAAGAAGTAATTGCAAGAAAACCCAACAATGGATTCTTTGGAAAAATACTTGAGCGCAGCCGTGCTTGGTTAAACGACGAAGAAGACATGAAAGATTTTAGTTAATAAGGTACCTGAACACAGACTTAATAAGAAACAGTATGAACTCATTAAAATTTGATTTACCTAAAGACCGCTCCAGCATCATTAAAGTGCTTGGTGTTGGTGGCGGTGGCGGAAACGCGGTTAATCACATGTTTGCACAAGGCATCAAAGGTGTTGACTTTGTTATTTGCAATACCGATTTACAAGCTTTGGAAGCAAGTGCTATTCCAAATAAAGTTCAGTTAGGTACTGGATTAACTGCAGGTTTAGGTGCTGGTGCAAATCCTGAAGTTGGTAAAAAAGCAGCCATGGAAGCCATCGAAGATATCATTGATATTTTTGGAGTGAATACCAAAATGCTTTTTATTACTGCAGGTATGGGTGGTGGAACCGGAACTGGTGCCGCTCCTATTATTGCTAAAGCTGCACGCGAATTGGATATTTTAACAGTTGGTATTGTTACTACGCCTTTTGCTTTTGAAGGAAAGAAAAGAAAGTCGCATGCCGATGAAGGAATTGAAATATTAAAGAAAAGTGTTGACTGCTTATTGGTGATCAACAACGATAAAATAAAAGACATGTTCGGTAATTTACCGATACGTCAAGCTTTTAGTCATTCCAACGATATTTTAACCATTGCCGCAAAAGGTATTGCAGAAATCATCACTTTCCCTGGTTATATCAATGTGGATTTTGAAGATGTTAAAACAGTGATGCAAAACAGTGGTGTTGCTTTAATGGGCTCTGCCTTTGCTGAAGGTGAAAACCGCGCCATTAACGCCGTTAAAGCTGCCTTGGCTTCTCCATTGTTAAACGAAAACCAAATAAGTGGTGCTAAGAATATCTTGTTAAATATTACTTCAGGTACCGAAGAAGTATTGATGGATGAAATTGATGCCATCTCTTCTTATATCCAAAATGAAGCAGGTTTAACTGCCGATATGATTCTTGGTACTTCATTCGATGAATCAATTGGTAACAATATTTCTGTAACCATTATCGCAACAGGTTTCGAAACACGCGAAAACAAAATCATTTATAACCATACTGC
>JBAXXZ010000564.1:0-1785 GCA_037127575.1 Bacteroidota bacterium
ACCCATTCGTGTAGAAGCAAAAATAGGCCGTAACGATCCTTGTCCTTGCGGTAGCGGCAAAAAATACAAGAGCTGCCACGGGGTAGGGGTGGCTTAGATTTTCGAATTAATTATTTGATGATTTTGTGTTTTCTTGTTTGACTTAAGAAGAATAAAGATTCTTTGTAAACAGATTCAGATTACTTAATAGTTTATCAGCATGTGAAGCTGTTCTTTTATCAAAGGATTTACTTTTTAATAAAATGAAATTCCGTTCGGCGGTTAAAAGCATGCTCAGCTTCACTGCATTCTACATCGTTTTTACAACGATTTCTAATTTCTGATTCACCCTTGCCAATGGCTTTTAATCTGTTTTTAGCAATACCTTTGCTGATAAAGTATCTCATCACGGCAGCTGATCGTTTATTTGATAATTCTAGATTTTCAGATTCCGAGCCTATTGCATCAGTGTGAGAAATCACTTCTAATTTAATGCTAGCATTGGCAATTAAAATTAAAATCACTTTATCTAAAACTGCCATTGAAGAAGGCTCGACATCGTATTTTCCGGAAGCAAAAAGTAAGTTCTCGGTAATTTTAATTTCTTTGTGACTGCTGTTTTTAAAATTATTAAAATTCTTCGACAAGTCATCTTCACTTACTTCTT
Organism: Bacteroidota bacterium; assembly: GCA_037127575.1. GTDB lineage: Bacteria > Bacteroidota > Bacteroidia > B-17B0 > Aurantibacillaceae > Aurantibacillus. Next base: position 647 of record JBAXXZ010000564.1, read on the forward strand.
TCATCTTAATTACATCGGCGGGAATTAATCGGTATTCAAAAGCATTGTAAGTTTTTTCTAAGGCCGATATTTCAAAGCCTGATTTATTGGTTAATATAATTGAACCAATGCTTTTATCAGGACTCACCACCCGTAATTTATAATCCCCTTTTTCATCCGGAAGGATTAAAGTAAAATCACCATTGCCATCGGTGTTGGTGCGCGATACAGTGTCGAATTTTTGTGCGTTTAATTCTTGAATGATGGTAACATAAGCCAAGTTAATGGGTTTTGTTTCATTGGCACTTTTTTGCGCCAACACCTTTCCTTTTATGGTCACCGGAAGGGTCACCGGAGGTATAAGTGTAATGTCGTTCTTCACCGAATCTAATTTTGTCATTGGTTCGGGGTTCTTAACCTTCGACATATAGTCTAAAATTTCAGGCATTTTTTTGCCATTGTAGCTAAACCCGGCAATGTAACGCGACATGGCCAAAACTTTCCCCTTGTAATTGGTGATGATGATTTTGTCGGATTTTACAAATGAATTAGGCTTAGTAATGGTATCGAAAATACTAAATACCGAATTGCCCGTGATGTTGTTGGAACTTGTTTTTTTGTTAATGATACTGTGTTCGTAATGGTACGAAAAACCGAGTTTTGCCAAACGCTCTTTGGTGCCACTGATAACATAAGGCCTTAAATAAACATAATCATTTTTTAGTGTGTTGCCCAAAAAACTGGTGATGGTTTCAACGTAACGGATACTATCTGCATTATCGTTAATGTTTTCACCGTCATTAAAACGATACAACACAATTAAACTCTTGCTCGGAACATTGCTTTTTAAAGGCAATTCGTAAGTTAAATTATCAGCACCTTTGGCATATACCACTTCATTGATAATATCACCCACTTCTATTCTCTTGCTCTCTCCTTGACCATAGTGGGTATTAGGAAAACAAAGGCTAATCAATAACAAAAAACTGTATCTTTTTAAATACATTATGCGCAACATTATTTCGATAATTAAAATTTTAAACATCCCAAAAAATATCATTTTAAAATCAAACTTCAATTTATGAAAAAAAATTAATCCAACACATCGAAGTTATACCCTATTTTTCCCTAATTTTGCGTCTCTTTTAAAAATATGACAA
>JBAXXZ010000565.1:0-1773 GCA_037127575.1 Bacteroidota bacterium
ATTTAAAATCAGTTACCCGCTCACGGCTCACAATACAATCATCATCCTTTAATGCAAGTGAGGCAATTTTTAGTCGACTATTAAAGTAGGTGCTGATTTTTTGAATGGCATTGATGTTCACAATTACTTTTCGGTTGATGCGAAAAAAGGTCTTTTGATCTAAACATGCTTCGAGCTGATCAAGGGTATAATCAATGGCATAACGCTTTTCGATTTTGTTTACCAATAATACAATACCTTCTTCAGCAATAAAATGGCCCACTTCATCTGATTTAACCGACACAATGTTTTCGCCCATTTTCACCATAAAGCGGGTTTTGTAAACCTTGTTAATGTTTTCGTATACTTTTGTGATTTCTGCCAGTGCATTGGATTTACTGGGGCTTTGGAGTTTTTGAAATTTTTCGATGGCCGCTTTTAATTCGCTTAAGCCAATTGGCTTCAACAAATAATCGATGCTGTTTACTTTAAAGGCTTTAATGGCATATTCATCATAAGCAGTGGTAAAAATGATGGGCGTGTCGATGCTCAGTTTCGAAAAAATATCGAAACTTAAACCATCGGCCAAATGAATGTCAACAAACAATACATCCGCTTTATCACCTTTTTCAAATGCCGCAAGCGTTGATTTCACCGAGTCATAAATACCTGTAATTTCAATGCTCTTGTCGATTTTTTTCAAGAGCGTTTGTAGGTGCTCGGCCGACAATTTTTCGTCTTCGATGATAATGGCGGTCATAATGTTTTATGCAATAACGGTATTTGTACTACAAAAAATTTCAGGTCATTGAATATTTCAACTTTCCTATCGGTATAATGTTTATAGCGTTCGCGGATATTGTTTAAACCCGTTTTGCTGCTTTCTTCTCGGTGTAAGCGGGCTTGTAAATTGTTTTTCACTTCAAGCATTTCGTTTTGCACAATGATTGAAACCGCTAGTGGCATTTCATTTGAAGCTTCGTTGTGCTTAATCGCATTTTCAATAAGCATTTGTAAAGCCATAGGAGGTAAAAGTGAGTCAAGATCTTTTTCATCAATGTGAATGTTTACACGAAGGTTTTGATCAAAACGAATTTCCAATAAATAAATGTATGATTTAATAAATGTCATTTCTTCGCGCAGGCTAATTAGTTCAGTATTTCTGCTGTCGAGCAAATAGCGGTATACTTTAGATAATTGATTGATAAAGTCAACGGCTTTGTCTTGATCCTTATATACCAAAGAAGACAAAACACTTAGGTTATTAAACAGAAAATGCGGATTAATTTGTTCTTTAAGATTTTGTAATTGGGCTTGGGCACTTTCATTCTTGTATTTTTCAACTTCAATGAGCGACAATTTCCAGTTTCTAAAAAACTGTGAACTAATTTCTATACCCAGAATTAATACAGAAACCACAAGGCCAATCATTACACAAACCAAAGTAAAGGCCATTTGTTTATCGCCGGGAATGACGCACACAAAATAGTTAAAGAACATCATTGGTGCATAAGTGCCTAGGGCGCTGTAGCTTAAACTAATTGGAAACTGTATGGTGATTCGCTTCAGTGGTTTTTTAAGCCAGGGATGTTTTTTATCCACCCATTCATCAATGCGTAAATTTCCTTCCCACACCAAAATGGTGATGAAAACCGACATCAGTAAATCAGTTATAAAATGATGATGGGTGCCAGGATTTGCAATGGTGAGGTTTAAAAACACAGAAATTAAAACCCCTGTGATGATCATGTACAAGAAACGAATCGGCTTGTGTAGCATGTGATAAAAGTAATT
>JBAXXZ010000566.1:0-1765 GCA_037127575.1 Bacteroidota bacterium
TTATTCATTGGCATGATTTTCGGATTTATATTAATTAAATCAGAAGTGGTATCATGGTATCGCATTCAAGAAATGTTTCGCTTTCAATCTTTCCACATGTATGGTGTATTAACTTCAGCCATATTGGTCGGTTTAATCTCCATACAAATTCTCAAAAAACTCAAAGTGAAAACAATTAATGGTGAAGAAATAACCATTGAGAAAAAGGAGTTTAACAAAGGAAATATTTTCGGTGGTTTAATTTTTGGTTTTGGATGGGATTTAACAGGTGCTTGTCCCGGACCCTTATACGCCTTGGTTGGCTCGAGTGCAAGCATTATGTTAGTTGCGCTACTAAGTGCAGTTTTTGGCACCTATGTTTATGGTGTGATTAGAGACCGTTTACCTCATTAATTTCAAATGGAGAAAGAAAAATGTCATATTCCCGGTTGTCAATGTAATTGTCACCATGAAGAAATTGAAAACAAAGATCAACACAAAAACGATCAAGGAAACAATCGACGTGAATTTTTAAAATATTCAGGTCTTAGTTTGCTTGGTTTGGGCTTGGCGCCCGCTTTATCGTATTGGCTGCAGGAAGAAAATAAAATAAAAGAGATCATAAAAAATCCTGCTTTAGCAAAAGGAAAGGCACAGCGACTCACTATTTTGCACACCTCCGATTTACATGCCCAGCTTGACGTGCATGATGAATTTTTTTGGGAAAACAATAAAGCTGTTTATAAAAAGCGTGGTGGATTTGCAACCCTTAAAACCATGATTAATGAAATAAGAAATGAAAATCCCTTAAATACATTGTTGATTGATGGTGGTGATTGTTTTCAAGGTTCTGCCTTGGCATCATTAACTGAAGGGAGAGCCATAGTGCCTTTGGCGAATCAATTAAATTATGATTTGGTTTTACCCGGAAACTGGGAAGTTGTGTACGGCAAACAAATGCTGATGCATGACATGAATACTTACACTGCAGCAAAGGTGTGTGCCAACATGTTTCATAACGATGATTTAGAGCATGATCTTTTATTTCCGCCCTATCAAATATTTAATTTAGGTGGAATGCGTATTGGTTTTATTGGTTACAACGATCCTTTAACCCCAATTCGTCAATCACCGGCCTATTCAAAAGGCATTAAGTTTACAAAGCCGCAATTTAATTTAGCGAAGTATGTAAAAATATTGCGCGAAGAAAAAAAGTGTTCGGCCGTTTTTGTGCTATCACACATGGGCTTGGCGCAACAACTTCATTTGGCATCACAAGAATCAGCCATCGGTGTAGATTATATTTTAGGCGCCGATACACACGAAAGAATTCGTCAACCATTACAAGGAAAGTATTCTAAGGTTACAGAACCAGGGGCATTTGCTTCTTTTTTGGGTAAATTGGATATTGTAATTGAGGACGGTAAAATAAAAGATGAAGTATACCAGCTCATAGATGTTGATCCCGAAAAATACAAGCCGGATGAGGACATGTTGAATCGTATTGAAAAAGCGAAGAAACCGTATAAAAAAATATTAACTGAAGTTCTGGGTCAAACCAAAACGCAATTGGTACGGTATTTTGTAATTGAAACACCAATGGATAATCTGATAACAGATGCCGTGATGTGGAAAATGAAAACAGATATCGCTGTATCTAACGGTTTTCGATTTTGTCCGCCTTTGGTGCCCAATCCGGAAACAGGTGTTGCCGATATTACCCGCGATTATTTATGGTCGATGTTGCCGGTAAATTCGGAAGTAAAAACCGCTGATGTGAAAGGAA
>JBAXXZ010000567.1:0-1758 GCA_037127575.1 Bacteroidota bacterium
CGTGTGTAATTTTTACCAATAACTGACCGGGAGAAACGGATGTTAAAACGTTTTGACCCAATGCTTTTTCTTTTACCGTATCAGTAAAGTTTTTTGCTACTTTAAAGTTAACGTCAGCATCTAAAAGGGCTTTGCGCACTTCCTTCATGGTTTCAGCCACGTTGATTTCAGTAATTTTTCCTTGACCTTTCAAGGTTTTGAGGGCGCGGTCGAGCTTATCTTGTAAATTATCAAACATTTTATCGTTAATTTTAGGAGCACAAATTTATTAAATTTAACCATATAATGAATCATCAACGCGCCATGCAAAGGGCATTGGATTTGGCCAAAAAAGGCAAAGGTTGTGTAGCTCCAAATCCGCTTGTTGGCTGTGTGATTGTGCACGATGGTGAAATTGTAGCAGAGGGATACCATCTAAAATTTGGCGAAGCTCATGCAGAAGTGAATGCGATTAATGCAATGCCTTTACAACTGCTTACAGCAAACTGCACACTCTATGTTAGCCTAGAGCCCTGCAGTCATTTCGGAAAAACCCCGCCCTGTGCTGATTTAATTATTAGTAAAGGCTTTAAAAAAGTGATTGTGGCGATTCATGATCCAAATCCAAAAGTGAGTGGCAGCGGCATTCAAAAATTAAGAGAAGCGGGAATAGAAGTGATAGTGGGTGTTTTAGAAGCAGAAGCCAAAGCATTAAACAAAGCTTTTTTTACTTTTCATAAAAAACAAAGACCACATATTATTTTGAAATGGGCGCAAACGGCCGATGGATTTATTAGCAGAATACCCGTTCCGAAAAACAATTCTGAGAATAAAATAAGTGGGGCCGAAGCCCATCAAATGGTGCATGCTTTGAGAAGCGAGGTGTTAGGGATTATGGTTGGTAAAAACACGGTGTTAAGTGATAATCCGCATTTAACAACACGTTTGGTGGAAGGTGAAAATCCGATAAGAATTGTAATTGATAAAAATTTAGACATATCAAGTACTTACAATGTTTTTTCAAATGAGGCTAAAACCATTGTGTTTAATGGCCATAAGGATGAATTGAATGAAAATATTACCCGGATAAAACTAAATTTTGAAAAAGAAATTTTATCTCAAATGCTTGCGAAACTTTACCAATTGCATATTCAGAGCATATTGATAGAAGGGGGCAGCATATTATTGCAAAGTTTTATAGATGCTAATTTATGGGATGAGTCATATATTTTTGAAAATCCGGATTTAAAATATGGGCAAGGCCTGAAGGCACCGGTTTTTGAAAGGGGTGATGATTTTAAAATGCTTGGAAACGACCGTTTATTTTACCTTAAAGGAAGTTTTTAAGGGTCTATTCACCTGGCTTCATGGGGCACGCCCACGAAAGAAGTAATTAAGGTTCTATTGACCAGGATTTTGCGTGAGGGATTGAAGCGGAAAGCCCACAGTCCCGCAGCGTTAGCGAAGGGGCGAGGACTTGCAGCGGAAAGCCCGACCCCTAATATTGAAAGGCTTCCGGGTATTTAAACGGCCTTTCAATATTTGGGGGCACGCCCTCAAAAAAAATAGCAAAAAAGGTCGATTTGATTAAAAATTTTGCAATTTTGTATCCTTAAAATTCAAAAATTGGAAATAAAGTTTGGAGTTTTAATAATCTTCTAGTATATTTGCGTCCCTTTTTAAGGGGAATAATTTAAACAGCATAACATGTCACGTATTTGTCAATTAACAGGAAAGAAAGCAATGTCAGGAAATAACGTGTCGTTTTCAAATGCGAAA
>JBAXXZ010000568.1:0-1755 GCA_037127575.1 Bacteroidota bacterium
TCCATTGGTTCAGTGAGTGATGAATCGAACACAATTTATTTAAGACCTGAAACAGCACAAGGAATTTTTGTGAATTATTTAAATGTGCAAAAAACCGGTCGCATGAAATTACCATTTGGCATTGCGCAAACAGGCAAGGCCTTTCGTAATGAAATTGTGGCGCGTCAGTTTATTTTTAGGATGCGTGAATTTGAGCAAATGGAAATGCAGTTTTTTGTGAAGCCCGGAACAGAAATGCAATGGTATGAGCATTGGAAACAAACACGTTTGAAATGGCACTTAAGTTTAAATTTAGGTTCACACAAGTATAAATTCCACGACCATTTAAAATTGGCCCATTATGCCAACGCGGCATGCGACATTGAATTCGACTTTCCATTTGGTTTTAAGGAGTTAGAGGGCATTCATTCAAGAACCGATTTTGATTTAAAACAACACGAACAATTTTCAGGAAAAAAATTACAGTATTTTGATTCAGAGTTAAACCAAAGTTATGTGCCCTATGTTGTTGAAACATCGGTAGGATTAGACCGTTTATTCTTAGCGGTTTTGTCAAGCGCATTAAAGGAAGAACAATTGGAAAACGATACGCGCACGGTGTTGCAATTACCACCCGCTCTTGCGCCTTACAAGGCGGCCATTTTTCCATTGATTAAAAAAGACGGATTACCAGAGTTGGCAGAAAAAATCATGCAGGATTTGAAGTTTGATTTTAATGTGTCTTATGATGAAAAGGATACTGTTGGAAAGCGTTATAGAAGGCAAGATGCCATTGGCACACCTTTTTGCATTACAGTTGATCATCAAAGTTTAGAAGATCAAACAGTAACTATTCGTAATAGAGACAGCATGCAGCAAGAGCGTATCCCTATCAATCAGTTATCTGCGTTTTTAAGTGAGAAGGTGGGCATTAAGACCCTTTTACAAACCCTTTAAAAAGGCGCGTTATTTTTTGAAATGCGTGCTGATTAATTTTGCCGTGTTTTCGAATTCTTCTTTAGAAAATTTTAATTTTTGATTTGCAAAATTACAATCGTTGGTAGAATTTATTGGGATGAGGTGGATGTGGGCATGCGGGACTTCGAGGCCTACAACATGCATCGATACACGGTTGCAAGGAACGCTTGATTCGATGGCTGCAGATACTTTTTTTGAGAAGCCGAAAAAACCCAAATAAAGATCTAAATCTAAATCAAAAAGCTTATCCACTTCTATTTTAGGAATCACAAGTGTGTGGCCTTTAACTAAAGGGAAAGCATCGAGAATGGCAATGTAATTTTCTGTCTCTGCCACTATATAAGACGGAATTTCCTTACGAATTATTTTGGTAAAGATGCTGGGCATTAGATGCTAATTTCAGCGACTTCAAAAGTTACCTTTCCGGCCGGTATTTGAACATCTACTTTATCGCCAACTTTTTTTCCTAAGAGCGCTTTCCCTATAGGTGAATCAACCGAGATTTTTCCGGCTTTTAAATCGGCTTCATTTTCGGCCACCAAGGTGTATTTCATGACCATGCCGTTACCGGTATTTTTTATTTTCACGGTGGTTAGTATGCTTGCTTTTGACAAATCGAGTTTGGTTTCATCAACAATTCGGGCATTGGCAATTACTTCCTCTAGTTTGGCAATTCTTAATTCGAGTAAGGCTTGGGCTTCACGCGCGGCGTCATATTCAGCGTTTTCGCTCAAGTCGCCTTTGTCTCTAGCTTCGACAATAGCTTGAGTAGCAGCCTTGCGTTCAACTGTTCTTAAC
>JBAXXZ010000569.1:0-1745 GCA_037127575.1 Bacteroidota bacterium
TTTTGTTTGACTCATTTTAAATCTTTTAAATAAACTTTGAAAGGCTTTTATTTAATTCGGCTAACGGTGTTATTTTTTAATTCATACACTTGTCCGCTTTCTTTGCAAGTGGCTTGTCCTTGTTCATCAAATTCGAGGCGATGGCCATATTCACCCATCCATCCAATTTGTCGTGATGGGTTGCCAACCACCAAAGCATAATCGGGAACTGTTTTTGTCACCACGGCACCTGCACCAATAAAGGCGAATTTACCGATATCGTGTCCACATACAATGGTTGCATTTGCACCAATACTGGCGCCTTTACCCACATGGGTTTTGGCGTATTCGTTGCGGCGATTAACGGCACTGCGCGGATTAATCACATTGGTAAAAACCATCGAGGGACCTAAAAACACATCATCATCACACACAACACCGGTATAAATCGACACGTTGTTTTGCACTTTTACATTGGCGCCCAACACCACACCGGGCGATATCACCACGTTTTGGCCAAGGTTACAGTTTTTACCCAATTTGCAATTCGACATGATGTGCGAGAAGTGCCATATTTTGGTGCCTTCGCCAATGTCACATCCTTCGTCGATGATGGCTGAGGGGTGAAAAAAGAAATCTTGTTGTTTCATAGTTTTTTGGTCGACAAAAATAACAAATTTATCGATGCTTAAAACATACAAAAACAGTTAATTACCTCTTTAATGCAGGCTACAGAATTTTGATATATTTGTGCCATTAATTATGAAATTTAACTTTAAAGCTTATTTGCCGCACGCCATAGCCATTGCTGTGTTTGCCATTATTACCCTCATTTATTTTAAACCTTTGTTACAGGGCAAAGAACTGCGCCAGCACGATATTGCCATGCATAAGGGCATGAGTAAAGAAATTGTTGATTACCGCGAAAAGCACCATGCCGAGCCACTTTGGACCAATTCGATGTTTGGCGGGATGCCGGCTTATCAGGTATCGACCAAATACCCGGGCAATTGGCTGGATGCCTTTGAAGCCTTGTTTAAGCTCTATTTGCCGCATCCGGGTGGCTATTTGTTTTTGTGTTGTTTGGGCTTTTTTATCCTCTTGTTGTGTTTGGATGTGAACGTTTGGTTGGCCACCATTGGGGGCTTGGCCTATGGTTTGAGTACTTATTTTTTAAGCATTATACAAGCGGGACATAACTCTAAGGCCAATGCTTTGGGTTATTTGCCGGCCTTAATTGGCGGTATCATTTTAATTTTTAGAGAACGCCATTGGTTGGGCTTGGCCGTTACAGCTTTATTCACGGCCCTCGAACTCAATGCCAACCACGTGCAAATTGCTTACTACGGTTACATGGTGATCGGTTTTATTTTGGTTGGGTTTTTTATTGAGGCCATTCGCAGCAAAAAAATGGGCGCCTTTGTGAAAAGTTTTGCCTTCTTTTTAATCGCTTGTATTGTGGGCGTGCTGCCCAATGCAGGCAATTTAATGACCACCAACGAATACGGTAAATTAAGTAACCGCGGCAAAGCCGAACTCAGCATCAATGCCGACATGAGCAGCAATAAAAATGTGTTGTCGGGCGGATTGGATAAAGATTACGCCACCAATTGGAGTTATGGCATCAGCGAAACTTTTTCTTTTTTAATTCCCGATTTTAAAGGCGGTGGAAACAATGCCATTGGCAGAATCGACCCTTCGGCATTGAAAAAAGTGGATCCCGAATTCCGTGAAATGGTGTCAAACAGCGATGTGTATTTTGGCGA
>JBAXXZ010000570.1:0-1743 GCA_037127575.1 Bacteroidota bacterium
GTTATACATATTTGAACTGGTTCGCCCAAAAATTGAGTTGTTATAGGCGATTAAATCATTACAACTATTGTAAAAACTACTGGTGGTTTGAGTCCAATTCAGGCCTTGATCATTTGAAACGAAAATGTCGCCAGTATTTAAAAATAATTTACCGTTACTCTCTACCATTGAGCTGGAATAGGCATAATCACTTTTCACTTGTCTGGTAAGAACTTTTGTCCAAGACGTACCACTATTGTCTGATCGAAAAAGAGCATTGGTGCTTACAAGAAAAAATAAATTACCTAACTTATACATTCGAAAAATAGCAGTTGATAAACCAGGGTTTGTGCTGATTGATGTCCAAGTTATTCCATTATCAGATGATTTAATCACGTCATTCTTACAATAACCATAGAGCTCTTGATTAATTTTAGCAAAAATGCGAGGGCTTGCACTTAAAGTAGTAGCAAAAGTGGTAAGGTTCCATGATGCGCCAAAGTCAGAGGATCTATAAAATGAAGCGTTATTTGCCCAAAACATTTCGTTGTCTACCACATCAATATAAACAGATTGATTAGCCATTTTGCCATTATAATTACAAATATTCCAGGTAAAACCATCAGTTGATTTATAAAGTTCGGAACCACTATTACCATTATTTTGAATTATTTTGAATAAAACATCTCCACAATTAAAAAATCTGTAAGGTTGTGATGTAGTCGAAACAATTTTCTGCCAATCGGCTTGCGTTTTAAAACTCAATTCAGCTCCATAAGCAGTACCATTTAAGTTTGTAGCATAAGCCCTTACAAAATATGTTGTATTAGCTTTTAGAATTCCTCCCAAAGGTGTAGAACCAATTTTTCCGGCGAAGGTGCCTGTACCATTGCCCAAATTATTATTTGATCTTAATAAAGTAGGATTAGGATTAACATCCCAACAAAATCCAACTGCGGTTAATGCCGATGCCCCTTCCGAAGTAACTTCTCCACTGCAAGCAGCTTCATATATACTAATTGAAGTAATTCCAATTGTGTTTACAACCGGCAATGGTGATACTTCTTTTTTATCCTCTTTCTTTTTACAATCATAAAAAAAGATTGCAGAAAGTAAGACTAAAAAGAATAAAATAATTTTTGACTTCATGTTTTGAAATTTGCTTATATAAATATAATCAAATTAGAATAAACTATATTGACAAACGCTACAAATTCCCCGTCCTGCCCCCATCAACAGGCAAATTGATTCCATTGATATAAGCTGCAGCAGGCGATACCAAAAAAGCAACAGCATTGGCAATCTCCGATGCTTCTGCAAATCTCCCCAAAGGAATTTCGTGCAACATTTCTTGTTTCACCGCTTCGTTAGCAACATTGTTTTTAATGGATTTATTTTCGATGATATTTGTCAAACGTTGGGTTGCAGTAGCGCCCGGCAACACATTGTTAACCGTTATGCCAAACTTTCCTAACTCGTTGGCCATGGTTTTACTCCAATTCGCTACTGCAGCTCTTATGGTGTTACTTACACCCAAATTAGGTAATGGCAATTTAACAGAAGTGGATATGATGTTCACCACACGGCCATAATGGGTATTTTTCATGCCTTCCAAACAAGCTTGCACCAAAATGTGATTACATATTAAATGGTTGTTAAATGCTGATAAAAATTCCTCAGGCTTGGCCGCCACAATTGGTCCTGCCGGTGGCCCCCCAGTATTATTCACCAATATATTCACTGGGCCTGTGCGTTGGATAAAAC
>JBAXXZ010000571.1:0-1742 GCA_037127575.1 Bacteroidota bacterium
GGCTGAAACGGCCAAATAATTTAAACTTAAAAACAAAAAAAATAACAAATGAATCAATTATTAATTTTAATGGCCCCGCAAGGTGGTCAAAGCGGAATCATGTCTTTTTTACCTTTGGTAGCCATTGTGGTGGTGTTTTATTTCTTTATGATTCGCCCTCAAATGAAAAAAGCAAAAGATCAAAAAAAATACATTGAAGGATTAAAAAAAGGTGATAAAATTTTAACCATTGGCGGTATTTACGGCAAGGTGGTTGAAGTAAAAGACGATGCCACAATCATTATGGAAGTGGAAGACGGCACCAAAATGAAAATTGCCAAATCAGCAGTATCAAATGATGCCACTGTTGGTTTAAATCAAAACTAATTTTGAACAAAATCAAAACAAATATTGTTCCATTAAAAAAGCCTGGCAAAACCAAGGCTTTTTTTATTTGTTTACTCATTGCCTCTTTTCTTTGGTTGATACATGCCTTAAACACCGTGTACACCGAAAATTTTAAAGTGGAAGTGCGTTTTGTGAATGTACCTGTGCAAAGGCAGCCCTTTGAGCCATTGCCGCAGCGCTTATCAATTGACGTAAAAGCAAGCGGTTTAAAACTCGGCTTATTGATGTTGAACAAACCATTTAAAAAACTGGAGATTGATTTTAATAATTTAAAAGCTTTAAACCGCAACCAAGCCTATGTGTTATCGGGATCGCAATTAAATTTAAACAGTATTTTTAAAATCGAAACGCAGGTAAAACACATTAGTCCTGATACCCTGTACTTCAAAGAAAACACAGGCTTTCAAAAAACCGTGCCGGTAAAGGTGCCCATGTACATTCATTACGCAGCGGGTTATGCTTGTTTAAAGCCCCTTGTGCAACCGGCCTTTGTTACCATTTGGGGCGACACCTTGGCGGTAAAAAACACCGATACCATTTATACAAACGCTTTGCAGATGAATGAGGTAAAAGAAAGTTTTACCAAAACATTAACTTTGATAAAACCCCAAAACAATTTGTATACCGGTTTAAACGAAGTTAGTGTGCAGGTGCAAGTAGAAAAATTGGTTGAGCAGGAAATATGGATTGCCATACACAGCATACATGCCGGCAAAAATACCCCATTGAATATTTTTCCACCCAGGGTAAAATTGCGTTTTACAGCCTTGCAAAACAATTTGGAACTGGCCGATACGGCCCATTTTAAAGCATTGATTGACGAAAAAAAGGCCAATAAACAGAACCATAAATTTCAGGTATTTTTAGGTACAGTTCCCAACAACATAACGGTTATGAGTATTGATCCGAAAGAAGTAGAAGTTTTAATTTTTAAACCATGACCATTGGCTTAACAGGCGGCATAGGCAGCGGCAAAAGTACCGTGGCCAAAGTATTTGCTCTAATGGGTTGCAAAGTGATCAGCAGTGATGAGTTGGCCAAACAAAGTTATTTTAAGCCTACGGTAAAAAAACAAATTGTGGCCTTGTTAGGTGCAGAAGCCTATTTAAGCGAAAGCCAATTAAACAAGGCTTATATCGCCAATCAAATATTTAACAACAGTAATTTACTCCAACAAAGTAATGCCATTATCCATCCGGAGGTAAAAAAAGAATTTCAGTTATTTACTCAGCAACATCCGCAAGACCTTATTATAAAGGAAACAGCTTTGTTGTTTGAAGCCGGCTTGGCTGCAGATGTCGACAAGCGTGTGGTGGTGGTGGCACCTGATGATTTAAGAATTAAGCGTGTGGTGC
>JBAXXZ010000572.1:0-1741 GCA_037127575.1 Bacteroidota bacterium
ATACTGACTTTATTAAAATAACCAATGCAAAATTTTACCGTTTAAATTGCGGCACACATCAGGCATCGGGCGTTAAACCCGACATTGAATTGCCAACAACACCTGGATACAAACACATTGGAGAGAAAACAGAAGCCTATTACTTGCCTTCAGATACGGTAGTGAAAAAATTAAGTTTTGTGCCGCATCCCACTGTCAATATGGAGGCTATAAGTAATCAATCCCGAATTAGATTATCAACATCAAACGATTTTAAAAAATTCAAATTGCAAGCCGATTCAATAGATAATGTGATGTTACAAGAACAGAAAGTTATTTTAACATTAAGTGCATTTAAACAATTTAAGAAAAACAATGAACGCTTATTTACCATACTTGATCAAATTTCAAAAAGCAAAAACACTTCTTTTAAATGTTCAAACAACCATTACGACTTACAATTAGAAGAGGCCAACGAACAATCAAAGGAGTTCAACGCAAAAATTTTAAAAAGAATACGGGAAGATATTTTTATTGACGAAAGCAATGCCATATTACTCAACCTCATCAACAATTAACCACCTCAAAAAACTGAACACATGAAAAACCAAATCCAACATTTTCTAATCATTGTCATGGTTGCTTACAGCGTGACATTCAGCGCACAATCTCCGGCTCAATACATGGAAAAAATCACCAAAGAATTTAATAAAATATCGGAAGAAACTTGGGACTATACAAGGGCTGTAGCACATAAAAAGCAAGGCAAATTAATTGAAAACAAACGAAAGGAAATGTTGAATGCAAACCGCTCAGCTTTAAACCGCATAAAAAACATGCAGCCATATAAAGGCAACGCAGCTTACCGCGATTCAACTGTGCGCTATTTAGAACTGAGTTATGCCGTGTTAAACAATGATTACTCGAAAATTGTTGACATGGAAGAAATTTCGGAGCAATCGTATGATGCAATGGAAGCATACATGACGGCACAGGAAAAAGCGAATGACAAATTGGAAGTGGCATTTGAAGTGGCTTCACAAGCACAAAAAGATTTTGCCCAACAAAACAACATTAATTTGGTGGAGAACGACAGTAAAACAGCCGAAAAACTAGAAAAAGCGAGTGAAGTGTTTAAGTATTACAATAAAATTTATCTGGCCTTTTTTAAACCTTACAAGCAGGAGATTTATTTGATTGAAGCCTTATCGAAAGGAGATGTAAATGGTATGAAACAAAATCAGGAATCACTTTCAAAACTATCGAAGGAGGCCATTACAAAGATCAAAGCCATACAAGCTTATAAAAACAACAGCACATTAAAAGTAAGCGTGACTGATGTATTGGAATTTTATATTATGGAAGCGGATAAAAAGGTTCCCTTACTAATTGACTTTATGATGAAGAAAGAAAAGTTTGACAAGATTAAAGCCGTAATGGATAAAAAAGGACAAAGCGCTTCAAAATCGGAGACCGATGAATACAATGCTGCTATCAAAGAAATGAATACTGCGAGCAACGGTTTTAACAACGTCAACAATGAATTGAACAACAAGCGTGCACATGTTTTAGATACATGGAATAACAGTGTTTCAAGGTATTTAGACAAGAATGTATCGAATAAAAAGTAAGATCGGGTCTTTAAAATTTTATGGCTAACTTTAATATATGAAAGTCAGCATTGTTCAATCGGAAATATTTTGGGAAGACCGCGAAAAAAATTTTTTGCATTTCGATCAGCTTATCGAACAAATTAATGAGG
>JBAXXZ010000573.1:0-1736 GCA_037127575.1 Bacteroidota bacterium
ATGTTTGAGTGCTTCCATATCATCGCTAAAATGGCCGGCTGCAGTATCAATTCTTAAAATGCTTTGGTTGAGATTATACACCACCATGGTGTCTTTTAATAACACACCAACCGAACCTTTGCCGTGGTTGATGTTTTTAATAATTTGCGAGAGATCACCTGAAATAATGGCCACCGAATCACTTAATTTTTTAAAAGTTACCACCGTTTGTTTAATTTGTTTCGACATGATTGTATCGGTGATTAAAGCACCTATACTGCCTTTGCCTTTAAGGATGCCGTTTGTAATGGCTGATAAATCGCCGGTAACCGACAAGGCCTGATTGCTCATGATTTTTAGATTTACTATCGAAGATTTTACATTGCTTGCAAATACTGTGTCTTTAAATAAATCAAGTAAAGAGTTGCGACCCGACACCTTTCCTGAAATGTCCTTTAAATCTTCAGTGATCAGTTTTAAATTCGTGTTTGTTTCGGTAAGTGTTCTTAAGGCCACATCAATTTGCAAGGGATTAATGGATCGGAGTGAAAACCCTTCAATTAGTAAATCTGCTTTTCCCCTGCCAGGCGTTAAATTAATTAATTTGTTACCCAACAAGCCATCTGTGCCAATTGAAGCCAATGCATCTTGGTGAATAAATTGTATTTGGTCTTCGTCAACAGTAAATTCAACTTTAATGAGGGTGTCGGCAATGGCATACACCTTACTAACGGTTCCCACATTAATGCCATTAAATCGCACATTATTACCCGGCAATAATCCGCCCACGTTATTAAAATTAGCGCCCACTTTAATCGACGAATGAAAAATATTTTTTTTATTGCCGATAAAATATAATCCCAATACCAAAAAGGTGAGGCCGACTAACACAAAGGCACCGAGTTTTGTTCTGTTGATTGTTTCTTCTTTCATGATTTAATCAAAAAATTGTTGAATGGTTTTGTCCTTCGAGTTTTGTAATTCCCCGTAAGTGCCTTCCGCATAACACTTCCCGTCAATCAATAATACGATGCGGTTAGCGGTGATTTTAACGCAGTTCATATCGTGAGAAATTATAATAGAAGAGGTATTGAATTCTTTTTGCAAATCAACCAATAACTTGCTGATTTCTTTAGCAGTAATAGGGTCGAGGCCGGTGGTTGGCTCATCATATAGAATTATACTTGGCTTTAGGATTAATGTTCGTGCCAAAGCAATTCTTTTACGCATACCGCCCGACAGTTCGCCGGGTTTCATATCGATGGTGTGCTGTAAACCTACATGCTCCAAAGCTTCCATCACTAAATCATTCACTGTTTGTTTCGAGTTTTTATTCCAATGTCGTCTTAATGGAAATTCTAAATTTTCACGTACCGACATCGAATCGTATAAGGCATTGCCTTGAAACAAGAAACCAACTTTTACCCGCATTAAATCAAGGTCTTCTTGCGATAAGTCAGGAACTTCTTCACCATACACTTTCACACTGCCACCATCGGGTTTTAATAATCCGATTATACATTTAATAAGTACCGATTTTCCTGAGCCCGATTTGCCTAGTACAACCACGTTTTCACCTTGCTGTAATTTTAAATTAAAATCTTGTAAAACATGGTTGTTGCCAAATGACTTCTTTAAATTGCTGATGGCAATCACCGGGTCTTCTGAATATGTATTGATGTTACTCAAATGATGTGAAAAATATCTGCAATTTGCGCGGCCACCAAGTCAATAATAAATACAGCAAAGGTTGATAA
>JBAXXZ010000574.1:0-1734 GCA_037127575.1 Bacteroidota bacterium
TCAAATTAGTAGTTCCAGTAGTTCACATCTGGTACTTCAAAAGTTTGCCCAACAAAATTGGTTATTTGTTAGGAATGAGTTCTAAGAAATTAGAAACAATCGTTTACTACGAAAGATATGTAGTTATTCAGGGTGGTATCAAAGACATGAATATGGGTGATCTTCTTACTGAAGAAGAATACTTAGATATCCTTGATAATTTACCAAAAGAAAATCAGTATTTACCTGATGATGATCCACAAAAATTCATTGCTAAAATGGGTGCTGAAGCAGTTCACGCTCTATTAGAAAGAATTGATCTGGACGGTTTGAGTTTCTCTTTGCGTAATGCAGCAGCAACTGAAACTTCTCAACAACGTAAAGCAGATGCCTTAAAGCGTTTGAGCGTAGTGGAATCATTCCGTGATGCTAGTACTCGTATCACCAACCGCCCTGAGTGGATGGTAATGCAGTATATTCCTGTTATTCCTCCAGAATTGCGTCCATTGGTACCATTGGATGGTGGCCGTTTTGCTTCTTCTGATTTGAATGATTTATACCGTCGTGTAATTATCCGTAACAACCGTTTAAAGCGTTTGTTAGAGATCAAAGCTCCTGAAGTAATCTTACGTAATGAAAAACGTATGTTACAAGAAGCCATCGATTCTTTGTTCGATAATAGCCGTAAATCAAATGCTGTTAAAGCAGAAGGTGGACGCGCATTAAAATCATTGAGCGATGTATTGAAAGGTAAGCAAGGACGTTTCCGTCAGAATTTATTAGGTAAGCGTGTGGATTATTCTGGACGTTCTGTAATCGTTGTAGGACCTGAATTGAAAATACACGAGTGTGGTTTACCAAAAGATATGGCTGCGGAATTATTTAAGCCATTTGTTATTCGCAAATTAATTGAAAGAGGTATCGTAAAAACTGTGAAGAGCGCTAAGAAATTAGTAGATCGTAAAGAAGCAGTAGTTTGGGATATTCTTGAAAATATTTTGAAAGGCCATCCGATTATGCTAAACCGTGCCCCAACATTGCACCGTTTATCTATCCAGGCTTTCCAACCTAAATTAGTTGAAGGAAAAGCGATTCAGTTACACCCGTTGGTAACTTCTTCGTTCAACGCCGATTTCGATGGTGACCAGATGGCGGTGCACGTGCCTTTGAGCAATGCAGCGATTTTGGAAGCCCAGTTATTGATGTTGTCTTCACATAATATTTTGAACCCTCAAAATGGTACACCAATCACCCTTCCTTCTCAGGACATGGTATTGGGATTGTATTACATGACCAAGGGTAAGAAAACAACCGACACAGAAATTGTGAAGGGTGGTGGTATGGCTTTTTACAACATGGATGAAGTTGTGATAGCTTACAATGAAAGAGTAGTAGATCTTCATGCCAACATTCGTGTAAGAACAATGGTGCGTGAGAATGGTAAACTAAGCTTGAAATTGATAGAAACAACTGTTGGTCGCGTTCTGTTTAATCAGAATGTACCTGTAGAAGTTGGTTATATCAATGCATTGTTGACCAAAAAGAATCTTCGTGAAATTATCGGAGATATCATCAAAATCACTGACGTTCCAAAAACTGCTAAGTTCTTGGATGATATCAAAACCCTTGGATTCCGTATGGCATTCCGTGGTGGTTTGAGCTTCAGCGTTAATGACTTGATCGTTCCAGATTTGCGCGACCAATTATTGGATAATGCAAAATTAGAAGTAGACGAAGTTTGGGAAAACTATAATA
>JBAXXZ010000575.1:0-1728 GCA_037127575.1 Bacteroidota bacterium
TTTTTAATGGCATCGGCAATTTTTGTTCCTTGCACGGGTACCATGCCGGGACCAATGGAACTCAAGAACATTTTGGCGGCACCGTAATCGGTTGTGATGGGTAATTGCACGTAGGCTTCACCGGCAAAAATAACCAAACCCATACGATCGCCTTCAAGCATGTCGATCATTTTTTCGAGGGCATATTTGGCTCGGGTTAAACGGTTCGGACTTAAATCCTGTGCAAGCATACTATTACTCACATCTAAACAAACGATGATATCGGCCCCTTCGCGTTTTACTTCGGTTAATTTAGAGCCCGTTTGTAAATTACAAATAGCCAAAATTAAACTTGAGAAAGCGGTTAAAAACAAAACAATTTTGGCAATGCGTTTTCTGCGACTGGAATAGGGAATTAATTTTTCAACCATTTTAGGATCTCCCAAACGTTTCAGTTTTTTTCTTCTTGACATAAAATACCAGATCACCAGCAACAGCATGAATGGAATGGCTGCGAAGGCATAGAAGTAAATGGTATGTTCGAACTTAAACATTAAGGAATGGCTTTGAATAAGGTGAAACGCAAAACAAATTCAAGTAATAATAAAATGGCTGCTGCCAGAGCCAGCGGTAAAAAATGTTCGGCTTTGTTGCTGAAGCTTTTTTCGCTGATGATGGTTTTTTCCATTTTATCAATTTCTTCGTAAATGTTTTTTAAACTTTCGGTATTGGTGGCTCTGAAATATTTTCCGCCGGTCATGTCAGAAATATCGGTCATCACCTTTTCATCAATTTCCACATCCACATAATCGTATTCGTATTCGCCCTGTGCATAAATAGCAACAGGCTGTAAGGCTTTTCCTTTTGAACCCACGCCCACGCAATACACGCGGATGCCAAATGTTTTTGCTAATTCGCCGGCTGTTAATGGCGAAATTTCGCCCACGTTATTTACACCATCACTGATTAAAATAATAACGCGGCTTTTTGCTGTACTTTCTTTAATGCGGGCAACCGAACTGGCCAATCCCAAACCAATAGCGGTGCCCTGATCGAGCGATCCGGCTTTAATTTGCGGGAACATGTTTTTTAAAACTTTATGATCGGTTGTAAGCGGACACTGGGTAAAAGCTTCACCACCAAAAATAACCAAACCTATGCGGTCGTTAGGACGTGCATCGATAAAATCGAGAATCACCCCTTTGGCCACTTCCATACGGTTGGGTTTAAAATCTTTTGCCAGCATGGATAAGGAAACGTCCATACTGATGACAATATCGATGCCTTCGGTTTTAGTATCTTTCCAGCTGCTGCGCGATTGTGGACGAGCCAATGCTGCAATGATAAGCGCAAAGGCTGCTAATCGCAGAACAAACAAACCGTGACGGAATTTTGCCTTTGGCGAAGAAGAAATACCTTTAAACAAGGTGAAAGAAGAAAAATTTAATTCCCCTTCGTGTTTTTTTAATTTCCACACATACCAAATGATCATGAGAGGAAGCACCAACATTAACCAAAACCAGTGTTTTTCGGCAAACTGTATGTCGCTAAAATAACTTATCATACAGATGGAGGAGTATTAAGGGGTTCGTCAGGGAGGGTAGTTTCTTCTTCACGTTTGGTTCCTTCGACAAAATCAAAAGCGTTTTGTAATGTAAAATTGTGTTCAACTTCAATCGGAAACATTTTTGCGAATTTCACTAGGTCACTCAGCATCAGTAATTGCTGCAATTTGTCTTTGCTCTCTTT
>JBAXXZ010000576.1:0-1721 GCA_037127575.1 Bacteroidota bacterium
CTTCGGGATATTCTAAAAAACTTTCGTCGATTTCATCAATGAAACGACTGGGTTCGCAATAGGTAATGTTGCCATAACGGTAACGGGTTGTTGCAAAACTCAAAGTGGCTTGTTTTTCGGCGCGGGTAATGGCCACATAAAATAAACGACGTTCTTCTTCGAGTTCGGTTCGGCTATTGATGCTGAGTTGCGATGGGAATAAGTTTTCTTCTAATCCAACAATATAAACATACGGAAACTCTAAACCTTTGGCTGAGTGAATGGTCATCATGCTCACTTTGTTGTTGTCTTTGTCTTTTTCATCTTGTGAATCCACATTGGTTAGCAGGGTAATTTCCTGCATAAATTCATCGAGGGTTTTTAAATAATCGTTTACTTCTTCTTTAAATAAATGGTCGTCGTCGGCCTTGTTGAGTGTTGGTTTAATTAATTGGCTTAATTCATCTTCTTGCGGTGTACGTGGCTGTTCAACATAATCTTTGATACCATTGAGTAGTTCTTGAATGTTTTCGTAGCGACTCACACCTTCGGGGGTTAATTTGCTTTCGGCAAAAAGTTCCTTTACAATACCGGTGTTTACAGCAATGTGGTTGGCCAATTCATAGGCATCCTTATATGGTAAAAGGTGGTTGAAAGTTTTGATTTGTGTGACAAAATCAAATATTTTCCCGCTAATGCCGGCGTTGATGCCAAGATTAAAATCCTTTAAATTGCTGATCACGGTCCACATACTAATATCGTGTTCAACAGCAGCCACCGAAATTTTATCGATGGTTGTTTGGCCAATGCCTCGGGCGGGATAGTTAATGATACGTTTTAAACTTTCGTCATCATCGTTGTTAATCACCAATCGGTAATAAGAGAGTAGGTCTTTAATTTCTTTGCGTTGGTAAAAACTGATGCCGCCATATATTTTGTAAGGAATGTTGAGTTTTCGCAGTGCTTCTTCAAATGCCCTTGATTGGGCATTGGTGCGGTAAAGAATGGCGAAGTCGCTATTTTGCACTTGGCTTTGCATGCGGGTATCAAAAATATTGTTGGCTATTTTTTGGCCCTCTTCATTGTCGGTGGAAGCTTTAAAAACTTTTATTTTTTGGCCTTCCTCATTGGTGGTATAAACGTTTTTTTTGAATTGGTCTTTGTTGTTTGCAATAATTTGGTTGGCCGCGTCGACAATGTTTTTGGTGCTGCGGTAATTTTGTTCCAATTTAAATGTTTTTAAATCGGGGTAATCGCGTTCAAAATTTAAAATGTTTTGAATATTGGCACCTCTAAATGCGTAGATACTTTGTGCATCGTCGCCAACAACGCAAATATTTTGAAAGCGTGCGGCCAATTGTTTGATGATGACATATTGCGAGAAGTTGGTATCCTGGTACTCATCCACCAAAATGTAACGGAATTTGTTTTGGTATTTTAAAAGCACATCCGGAAAATCACGTAACAAAACGTTTGTTTGGAATAATAAATCATCGAAATCCATGGCGCCTGCCTTAAAATTACGGCGTTGGTAAGCTTCATAAACTTTTCCAAGCATGGGTTTTCGGCTGCTTTGGTCTTCTTGTTGTGTGATGGGATTGTTTAAATAATGTTGAGCTGAAATGAGTTTGCTTTTGGCTTCGCTGATGCGGTTGAGTACCAAAGAAGGTTTGTAAATTTTATCATCAAGATTAAATTGTTTCAAAATTTCTTTTATCACGCTTTTACTATCTTCTGTATCG
>JBAXXZ010000577.1:0-1721 GCA_037127575.1 Bacteroidota bacterium
TGCATTATGAGTAAATTTAATTAAGAATTAGCCTAGTGGCTCAATAGCTGGCCATTTAAATCTACAGTGCATTCGGTATTTTGTAGTCGTATCATGGTTACCAATTTGTCACCAAAAAAACCTCATTTTGTATTACAATCGATGGGAAGTACTAAAGCAATCATAGGAAGAATGATTAAATCTGTGAGAACAGAAAAAAAATAACCCAACAGCAATTGGCTGATAAGCTTGGCGTAGACAGACAATACATTTGGCGAATAGAAAATGGAAAAATAAATTTTACACTCGACTATTTAGATAAGATTCTCAATGAATTAAACCATGTGATTCATTTTTCAAATTGACTTTCCATATCAAATGTGAAATTGAGAATTTTTCGCAGAAGGACAATGTAATAAAAGAAAACTATGAAAAACGATTTTGATCTCTACGCTGACCCTGTCACTTTGATAGATAATGAGGGCAAAATCCTTTATAGCTCACCTTCAATTGAGCGTTTGTTTGGCTATAAGCAAGATGAATTTAAACTTGCCAAAGAATCTGACTATATTCATCCCGAAGATTTTCCTAAATATTTGAAGCAGAAAGAAAAGCTGCTTAAATTTCACGGCAATTCGTTTAATCTCGAAATGAGATTAAAACACAAAAGCGGGCATTGGGTTTGGTGTGAAACAATCGTCACCAATTTGCTTGAAGAAAAAAACGTTCATGCAATCGTGTCAAATTTCAGAGATATTTCGGTAAAGAAACTAGAACTTGAAAACATACTGCTTCGCGAAAATTTAAATGCCCTGATTAATAATTCCCCTGATTTAATGTGGATTATAGATGCCAATTTTAATTTCATCATTTCAAATACATCCTTTCAAAAAGTTTTTAAGAGGCTCTCCGGAAATAATATCAAACAAGGTGATAACATGTTTAGATTCCTTTGTGAGCATGATGACAAAGAGAAATTCAAGTCATTTTTTGACAGGGCATTTAAAGGTGAAAGTTTTACTGAACTCATTCACTACCTTTCACCGCAAGACGCATGGTCGGAAATTTCATTTAACCCAATAAAAGACAATTCAAGTATTATTGGTTGCGCATGCTTTTCACACAATGTAACTGAAAGGATTAAATCAGACATTGAACTTAATGTGATGCATCAAGATGATATCAGACACACTAAAAACCTTGAACAATTTGCCTACATTATTTCACATAATTTACGTTCGCCTGTTGCCCATATTATTGGCTTAACAAACTTATTAAAAACCAATCTTACTAAAGAAGATAGAGCCAAAAGCGAACAATCTATTTACAAAGCAGCCGATAATCTTGATCAATTAACCAAAGATTTAAATCAAATTTTACAACTCAAATCTGACATTTCCGAGCAAAAAAAGCAAATCTTTTTTGGTAAAATTTTAGAAGAAGTTTTGGAAATTTTAACCTTCGCTACAAAAAAAGAATTTCTTGAAATAGACAGTGATTTTTCAAAATTAAAATCCATTTTTTCAATTAAAGGTTACATACACAGTATTTTTCATAACCTTATTTCGAACAGCATAAAATACCGACACAGTAAGAAGCCATTGCAAATTAAAGTAACAAGCGACCTTAAAGATGATAAAGCCATTTTATCATTTAAAGACAATGGCATTGGCATCGATTTAGTTAAAAACAAAGAACACATTTTTGGTTTGTACAAACGATTTCATACCGAAATAGAAGGT
>JBAXXZ010000578.1:0-1719 GCA_037127575.1 Bacteroidota bacterium
GAATTGCCACACTTCAATGCCTCACGCCGATCATCGCCTCAATGAACATGCATCGCGTATTGCTTGTCAAACTTGTCATATTCCTGAATTTGCCCGAAAATTACCAACAAAAATGACATGGGACTGGTCGAAAGCAGGAGATTCCACCCGAAAAAATAACCCTCACGAATATTTAAAAATTAAAGGCGAATTTCATTACGAAGAAGATGTGGTGCCTTCGTATGCCTGGTATAATGGTAGAATGAACCGGTATGTTGTGGGAGATAAATTGGATGCCGAAATGGAACATAATATTAATTTCCCGCAAGGTTCACGGAGTGATGAAAATTCAAAAATATGGCCATTTAAAATTCACCACGCCACCCAACCGTATGACCCTGTAAACAATATACTTATACCTCCGTTAACAAGTGGTGAAGGCGGTTATTGGACAAAGTTTGATTGGGCTTTTGCTATAAAAAAAGGTGCTGAATTAAATCATTTACCATACAGTGGAAAGTATGGATTTACCAAAACTAAAATGTATTGGCCGATTAATCATATGGTAACAACCAAAAATAATGCCCTGACCTGCATTCAGTGTCACTCCACAAATGGAAGATTAAACTGGAAAGAATTAGGCTATGAACATGATCCGATTAAAGGTCCAAAATCAAAAATTCTAAATTGAAAATATTATGAAACGAGCCATGAGTAATAACTCACACAAAGAGATGATTACCATTGGCGAGTTCCATGTGACAACTTAAATAAAAAATTATAAACACATGAAACGTACACTAAAACCGTTTACAAACCCCTATTTAGCCGGAACTATTTTAGGTATTGTACTATTCCTAGCTTTTGCATTGACACATAGTGGATTGGGAGCTTCGGGTGCAATTGGTCGCATACAGGTATCCATGACAAAGGTAGTTTCTCAAAACCATGTGGATAAGGTAGGAACTTTTGCTGCCATTGGGGCTGGAGATCGTAATCCGTTAGACCATGCCAGTGTTTTATTACTTTTAGGAACATTTGTAGGCGGAATGATTTCTGCCTGGTACAATGGTAGAATGAAATTAGAAATTTTCAAAGGTCCAAAAATTTCAAATCCACAACGGCTTGTATTTGCACTCATTGGTGGAATAATTATGGGATATGGAGCCAGGTTTGCCCGTGGGTGCACTTCGGGTCAGGCACTGACAGGTGGAGCGGTTCTCTCATTTGGCAGCTGGGTATTTATGTTCTGTGTTTTTGGAGGTGGTTATGCTATGGCCTACTTTGTACGTCGTCTTTGGACAAATTAATATTAAAAATTAAACAATTACAATTATGTTACCTATAGATGTTTTAGCTGATTTAGGCAAACCACTTGGATATTTGGTGTTCTTTTTAATAGGAGCAGGATTTGGTTTTGCATTGGAAATTGCCGGATTTGGCGATTCACGTCGACTGGCTGCTCAGTTTTATTTGAAGGATATGACTGTTTTAAAAACCATGTTTACGGGGATATTAGTGGCTTGTCTTTTAATATTTTTGTCTTCCAGTATTGGCATTTTGGATTTTTCACAGTTAGTGGTGAATGAAACATACTTATGGCCGGGTATTATTGGTGGGCTTATCATGGGAGTTGGATTTGTGATAGGTGGGTATTGCCCCGGCACTTCATTGGTTTCTGCTGCCAGTCTTAAAATCGATGGTTTTGTATTCCTTTCGGGGACTGTTATTGGTGCTGGT
>JBAXXZ010000579.1:0-1718 GCA_037127575.1 Bacteroidota bacterium
GTATTGGTGATGCTCAACACTGCTGTATATCCCTTCAAAATCGAAGGCAAAGCTGCCATCTTTTGCGGCCATGGTGGTTTTAAATTTACCGCCTACTTTTAAATCATTATCAGCGTATGGGGCATGCCAGTCGTTCGATGCAAAGTACCAATTCACTATATGGCTTGCATTGGTCCAACAATCCCATACCTTTTCAATGTCTGCGTTTATTGAAGTTTCAACTTTAATCATGTTTCACATTTTGTACTTTACTAAAATAAAAAATAAATGAACATGAAAAAAATTAAATCATCCCAGACTTAACTGCGTTTAATTGTGGATGTGGCTAAGTGCTTGTTCTATGTCGTTGATGATGTCTTCGTAATATTCAACACCCACCGAAAGTCGAATCATTTTTTCTGAAATACCCAATTCTTTTTTCAAATCCGGATCAACATCAATGTGGGTCATGCTGGCAGGGTGTTCGGCCAAACTTTCGGTGCTGCCTAAACTCACGGCCAATTTTATCAAACGCAAAGCATTTAAAAATTGAAAGGCTTCTTTTTCTGATCCTTTTACATCAAAAGAAATCATTGCGCCATTCGATAAACATTGCTTTTGTTTGATTTGATAAGCGATGCCATCTTTTTCGCTCAAGTTGCCAAGGAAATATACTTTCTCTACCAAAGGATGTTTGTTTAAGAAATCAGCCACTTTATTGGCGTTAGCCGCTTGGCAATCCATGCGTACTTTTAAAGTTTCTAAACTTCTTAATAATAACCAACCGGTATTAGGACTGGCCATATTACCTAGGAAAGTGCGTAAACCTTTTACACGTTGAATTAAATCGTTTGAACCTAAGCAGGCACCGGCAATGACATCACTGTGGCCGCCAATATATTTAGTGGCGGAGTAGAGTACAAGGTCGGCGCCCAGTTTTAAAGGGTGTTGCCAAAGCGGACCCATGTATGTATTGTCAACAGCCAGATAAATTTCTTTGTCGGGTTTTGAAAAGTACTTTGCAATTTCTTTGCTGGCTGCTATATCAATTAAATCGTTTGTTGGATTGGCAGGAGTTTCGATGTACACCAAGGCAAGGGTATCGGCTAAGCCGGATTCTTTTACCAATTGAATTACTTCGTCTTTTGTGGCGCCAACACGAAAGGTGAGGGCATTGATGTGAAATTTTGGCAATACTTTTTTTATAAAATGATCGCTGCCGCCGTACAATGGACTGCTGATTAATACTGTGTCGCCCGGTTTTAAAAACTCCAACAGCACCGTGGTGATAGCCGCCATGCCGCTTTCGAAGATGGCACATTCTTCGGCTTCATCCCAAAGGGTAAGGCGATTTTCAAGGATTTCCAAATCCGGATTATTGATGCGGCTGTAAATTAATCCCAATTCCTCACCGGCTTTTTTTTCACGAATACCATAGGCTACTTCAAAAAAAGCTTTGCCTTCTTCCGCGCTTTTAAATACAAAAGTAGAGGTTTGAAAAATTGGACATTTGATGGCGCCCTCCGATAATTCGGGTTTGTAGCCGTAGGACATCATTAGACTTTCTGGTTTCATTTTACGTTCCATAGGGATTATTTTAGGATGATGAAATTAAATTGTATTCAGACCAGGGTATTGAAACAATAAAGGTACAAAAGCCTTTATAGAATAAAATTGAGAATTGTACTTATCTTGTTACAATGACAAGAATCATGCATTAGTTCTGATTTATAGGTAGA
>JBAXXZ010000580.1:0-1708 GCA_037127575.1 Bacteroidota bacterium
TTACAAAGCCATTGCGTAAGACTGGGAATCGTTAGTGGCAAAGATTTAGCACAAGCCTCCCGCGAAAATTATCCGAAATCTGTTAACCTATTTTTATACATCCTGGCCGAAATTGCCATCGCCGCCTGCGACTTGGCGGAAGTGATTGGCATGGCCATCGGTATCCATTTGTTGTTTCCAAGCATCAGCATTTTTACAGGGGTTTGTATCACCGTGTTCGATAGTTTTATTTTGTTGTTTTTACTAAACAAGGGCATTCGCAAATTAGAAGCATTCATCATCAGTTTGGTGGTATTGATTGGTGCTTCCTTTTTTGTAGAACTATTAATTGCCAAACCGGCCATCAGCGATATTGCTTCGGGCTTAAAACCATTTATTGAAAACGACGATGCACTTTACATCGCCATTGGCATCATTGGCGCCACGGTGATGCCGCACAATTTATATCTCCATAGCTCATTGGTGCAAACCCGGCAATTTAAACGAACTCCTATTGACATTAAAAGGGCCCTGCGCTTTAACATAGCCGACAGTGCCATTGCCCTTAACCTTGCTTTATTTGTGAATGCAGCCATTTTAATTTTAGCAGCGGCCACCTTTTTTAAAAATGGCAAACACGATGTAGCTGAAATACAAGATGCACATCAATTATTAGCACCTATGCTAGGTTCGCATTGGGCACCTTTGTTGTTTGCGGTGGCTTTAATTGCGGCAGGTCAAAGTTCAACCATCACCGGCACTTTGGCCGGACAAGTGGTGATGGAAGGTTATATCAACATCCGTTTACAACCATGGATCAGAAGATTGCTTACGCGCTTAATAGCCATTGTGCCTGCCTTAATTACCATCAGTATTTTGGGTGATGGCGCTACCGGCAAATTGCTTATTTTAAGTCAGGTGGTATTGAGCTTGCAATTGGGTTTTGCCATTATTCCTTTGATTCACTTTGTGAGCGACAAAAGTAAAATGGGCGATTTTGTGATTCCGATGTGGCAAAAAATATTGTCGTGGCTCGCAGCGCTAACGATTATTGTGCTGAACATTAAACTGGTGTATTCACAAATTGAAGAGGCCATCAACAGTGGACCACACCCCATATTAATCACATTTATTGTGGTGCCCTTGGTGGTGTTTTGTTTTTTAATGTTGTTGTACATACTCATCATTCCATTTATTACGGCCAATAAACACGAAGACACAAAAGGATTTCACGGCGACTTTACACCTTTGGTATTGGACTTCTATTCTAAATTAGAGCGAATTGCCGTGACCGTTGATTTTGGCACCAGTGATAACAAGGCCATTAACAAAGCCATTCAATTGGGTAACAAACAATCTACCTTGGTATTGATACATGTGCTCGAAAGCACCAATGCCGTGGTGTACGGCGAAGATGCCTTTGATTTGGAGCGCGAAGAAGACGTGCAAAAATTAAAACATTACCAGGAAGAATTACTAAATGCCGGCATCAATACCGAAATACAATTGGGTTATGGCAATCCGAAAATGGTAATTCCCGAACTCCTCCTAAAAAACAACTGTGACACTTTGGTGATGGGTAAACACGGACACAAAACCGTGAAAGACGTTTTACTCGGCAGCACCATTGAAAACGTGCGACACAATATTGGTATTCCCTTGGTTTTGGTTTAAACCAATGAAATAAAGAACATTAAATGATAAATTTTGAATGAATGTAAATTAATTG
>JBAXXZ010000581.1:0-1708 GCA_037127575.1 Bacteroidota bacterium
CAATTGTGCCCTGTGAACAGAAAATTAAAGTGGTTTATTTGGGTCGTTATGAGCGTAGGAAGGGAATAGAAGAGTTAAATGAAGCCATTGGCAAATTTGTAGCACATAAAAAAAATCACCACTTAGAATTTCATTTTGTAGGGCCAATTCCTGAGGATAAAAAAATGATTACTCAAGGGATTATTTACCATGGAGAAGTTCGGGATAAAACAATTTTACAAAATATTTTAAGAACTTCTGATGTGTTGGTATGCGCCAGTTGGAGTGAAGGTATGCCCAATGTGATATTAGAAGGAATGGCTAGTGGTTTGGCGATTATTACTACCAATGTAGGCGCTAGCGGCATTTTAGTAGATGCTAGCAATGGTTGGTTACTTTCGGAGCCGGATGTTGAACAAATCAAACAGGTTTTTAAGGCGATTAATTTGATGAAGCCAACTGAATTGGATCAAAAAAAGGCCGCTTCATTGGTTAAAATACTTGGGCAATTTACATGGGAAAAATTAATTCAACGCTTGGTTGATACAATCAAAAACATCATTGAAACAAAGCATTAAAAAAGAATTTTTTCCTTAATTGATCAGCAATTTACCGCTTTGACTTGTTTTTTCTTGATGAATACAGTGGTAAAAATAAATGCCTTTTTCTAAATTCAGAATCAAATCATTTTTCCCGGATAATAGTTCTTGTTCAAAAACAAGTTGTCCGGTCATTGAATAAACTTTCAATTTTGTTGCGTTAGCATTATTTATATTCACTGTGATAGCACCTTTACTTGGATTAGGATAAACCATCAAGGCATCACTTACATTGGTCTCATTTAAAGCGGTACAAGCCGAAACACTTTGGGTAAATGTTGCCATAAAAACGCAAGCATTGGTATTGTTGGTGATTACAGAGTATGAGGTGGTGATGGTGGGACTAATAACAATATACGAAAGACTTGATGTAGGTGCGGTTTGCCATGTGTAAGAGTTAGATCCTGTAACTGTTAATGAAATGGTTTCTTTTGAACATGGTAATGCATTACTGGTTATAATTGACATGGTGATAGGATTGATGACACAATTGGTGTATTTCCATGTATCGAATAAATTACCTTGGGTGCTATTGGCCGCTAAACCTAAACCACCAAAAACAAACAAATTATTATTGGCGTCTAACCAATTGGCTGATGAATGACGCGCACCGAAAACA
The DNA here is from genome assembly GCA_037127575.1 of Bacteroidota bacterium. Lineage (GTDB taxonomy): Bacteria > Bacteroidota > Bacteroidia > B-17B0 > Aurantibacillaceae > Aurantibacillus. The sequence continues at coordinate 1,198 of JBAXXZ010000581.1, forward strand.
TTTGTTGGTCCGGGAAAATTCATGTTGCCATATACCCCGGGTAAATTGCCATTTCCCGCACCGGCTATCCATGACCAATTATTGGTAGCGGCGTTGTAAATCCAAACATCATTCAACGAACCTTGGTTTAAGGCTGAGTAACCGTTGCCTGCCGACAGCCAAAAATTACCATAACTATCTTGCCAAGTCATGGCATTGGCCCTTGCGCCGGGCATGTTGGATGAAGCAGCAACACCTTGTGTGCCATACACACCATTTTGATTGTTGCCATTACCGCCTTTTAACCAAACCCATTGGTTGGTACCAACATCGTATTTCCATAAATCATTTAAATAATTAGCGGTAGTTGCGGAAGCATCGTAACCGTTACCTCCAAACAAAAGCAAATTACCTGAAGCATCCAGCCATGAAACAGCACCATATCGTGCACCGGGCGTGTTACTAGCCGATGAAACACCCAGACTGCCGTATGTACCATTTTGATTTCCTAAATTACTGCCACCCATCCAGG
>JBAXXZ010000582.1:0-1705 GCA_037127575.1 Bacteroidota bacterium
AATTAAAATTTAAAAAAGATGGAAAATCAAGAAAAAAGCACTGAAGGTGCAAATGCAACAAAGCCAGCCTACATTATGGTTCAAATGAAAGTTGAAAGCCTTGAGGAACTGATGCAACGCTACGCACAATTTGCAATTCCTATTTTGCAAAAACATGGCGGGCAAATGATTGCAGGAACTCCTGCACCGAATGTAAAAGAAGGAGATTGGAATGGAAACTGGGCGGCAGTACTTCAATTCCCTAGTATGGAAGCAGCCGAGGGCTGGTACAATTCTGACGAATATCAACCCTACAAAAATCTTCGCATTAATGAATTACAATCTGAGGCAGGTAGAGTGGTAATTATCCCAGGAATGTAATTTGTTCTTTTCACGTCAATAAACCAAGCTCAGCCAATTGCTGAGTTTGGTTTATTATTTAAAAATTTAATCCCAAAGAAAAAATGAAAAAAGTATTAGTAACAGGAATTTCAGGATTTGTAGGACAGCATTGTGCTGCCGAATTATTAAAAAAAGGCTATGCGGTAAGAGGTTCAGTAAGGACCTTGTCAAAGACTGATGAAGTAGTAAATGGTATCAAAAAAGAAATTGACCCAAAAGGTAATTTAGAGTTTTGCGAACTTGACCTGATGAACGATTCAGGCTGGGATAAGGCAATGGAAGGCTGTGATTATGTGTTACATGTTGCATCACCATTTGTTGTTAAAGTTCCAAAAGACGAAAATGAATTAATAAAACCAGCTGTTGATGGCACATTAAGAGCATTGAAAGCTGCAAAAAAAGCAGGAGTTAAAAGAGTAGTTCTTACATCCTCTACAGTTGCTATGCATGGAGGACAAACAGGTTTGATTAAACTAAATCAAGACAGTTGGACTAATCTAAATGCGAAAAATGTGACTGCTTATTTTAAAAGTAAAACACTTGCAGAAAAAAGTGCTTGGGAATTTATTAAAAATCAGACAGGTGAAAATAAATTAGAATTGGTAGTGATTAATCCCGGACCTATTTATGGACCAACTTTGACAGGAAATTTAGCTACCGAAGCAATGGATTTCTTCAAAAAATTGATTACTGGACAAGTTCCAATGTTACCCCGAGCTTATTCAGTAATGTCCGATGTGAGAGATGTAGCGACTATCCATGTGGCGGCCTTGGAAAACGAAAAAGCAAACGGTAAACGGTTCATTGTAACAACGGAAAAACCTCAAGCTATACAGGGAATCGGTAAAATTTTAAAATCAAATGGATATGATAAAGTAAGCACCAAATTGGCTCCAACCTTTTTACTAAAATTTATTGCCAATTTTAATGACGAAATGAAAGGGATGTTGCCATTTGTAGGTAATACTATTGAAGCTGACGTAAGTGACACAATGAAAACGTTTAATTGGAAACCAATTCCTTTTGAAAAAACTGTTCTTGACACAGCCAAATCTGTGGAGACATCGCTTAAGAAATAAATTAAACCGCGTAAAAATACTTTTTCTAATAGGACTTTAAAACGTGGACAAAGCCATAATGCCAGCCGCTAACAGCGGTTTGGCGTAATGGCGGGCGAAGTGCTTCATAGAAACATTTTTGCTATATTTGAAGTGCGTGCTTCGTATAAACATTTGTGGTTCAAATCCGCCACTACGCCAAGCCGCAAACCGTCAGGTTGTGAAAAAACTCCGTTTTTCACTTTAGTTTCAAAAAAATTGTTTCG
>JBAXXZ010000583.1:0-1690 GCA_037127575.1 Bacteroidota bacterium
AACTAAATCGGTGCAATTCATTTGATTTAAAATCTTTTACAATATTGCCGTAAATAGATTTCATGGGGTCATGGCTATAACCCGTGCTTGAAAACAAAGCCAATGAAATTGGCATGCTGAAGTCGCTTGTTTGTTGCAGTATCTTCCATTTAATGTTACCGTCTATGATGTGCTTCATCCTACTGCGGCCAATTCCCAAAGTAATGTTTTCGGTTAATCCGTAATCAAAACTAAAACGAATGTCGCTGGCATTGTCGAATCCAATAAAGTTTTGGCCCGAATAATTCAATGGATTTTTTTGATTTGCATCGGTGATGTTTCCAAAGCGGTGACTAATTTTAAAATCCAAATGTTTGTTCTTTACAGTTTCGATGGATTGGGCGTTACCAATTTTAGTTGTTTTAAATGTTGCGTAAACCTTTCTAGGACCATCATCTTTTTGATCAACCAAACTTAATAGATCTTCTTGTGCAAAAACATTTGCAGACAACAGTACTGACAATACTAAAAGTTTACTTTTTATCATTTGCATAAATATTATTTCTTTTGATAAGGTTCTAAAACTGAAATAAAAGTGATTTCTATTTCTTCTGCAATATTTTTTACATACATCGAAGGCACTTGAATATTATAATCTTTCACTTTTACTTTAAACACACAACTCAATTTTAAATCATTGCCCGATTTAGTAACGGTGCCATTAATGGTGACATCGTTTGTAACATTGTGCATGCTTAACTTACCTGTAACAGTTACCTTGGTTTCACCATCCGCCGAATAATCAATTTTTTCATTGATTTTTCCTTTGAACTCAGAATAACGGTTCGGATAAGTAGCCGAGCCATTTACCTCCACCTTTTTTTCCGTCTCCATATAATTTTCATTAAAATGCTCCTCCATCAATGAATTTTTAAATTTAAAATTCTGAATGGTGATTCTTATTTGTACATCATTGGTAGATGCTTTTAAAACAACAGTTGCGCCCTTGTTTAAAGCTTCAATATCTTCAAGTGGAGATTTTGAGAAAAAGGCAATGGTCGTTGACCCGCTCTTTGCCGTGTAAATTTGAGAGAAGTTTTTATTGGCCAAAAACATTAATCCCAAAGCAAGAATGATGTGTCTCATATTTAAATTTTATCAAATTTAAATTATTTCTTCCAAAGAATGCTCATTTAAAAAAATTTCTATCAGCCTAGGAAAGGCAACAGTTGTTAATTTTTCAATTGTCAATGTTTCCTTGTTTTTAGGGTGATTCGCCTTTGTTTTAAAGATTAAAAATTGTGCGTAAATTATTTGATGTGTTAGCAAGTGTTTATAGGTTTTTGTGCTGGTAATGAAATCACTTGAATTTTTAAGCAAAGCCTTTGCCTCTATTGTGTTTAAGACTTGACTTTGACTTAAGGCTTGCTTGCTTTCAATTAATGGGAATTGATATAATCCCTGCCAAATATCTTTTGTTTTTCTTTTTTCAATTTGTATCCTTTTTTTGCCGTCGGCAATGAGCAAAAAATTAAAATACCTTAGTTTAACTTTAGTCTTTTTACCTTTAATAGGAAGCTGGTCAACCAAATTTTCTTTAAAGGCAATGCACTTCGAATTAAAAATACAATCTGAACAATTTGGTTGCATAGGTTTGCAATATTGAGATCCAAATTCCATAATGGCTTGATTATGGATGGCAGCCTTTTTT
>JBAXXZ010000584.1:0-1688 GCA_037127575.1 Bacteroidota bacterium
TTCTAAATGTATGGTGGCACTTGTAATAATTGGCGAACCCAAGGCGTATTGTCCGGAGCCAGGAGCTACCGGATAAAAACCCAAAGCCGAAAAAATGTACCAGGCACTCATTTGTCCGCAATCGTCATTACCACCCAAACCATCAGGCGTAGGTTTATACTGAAGTTTTAAAATGTTTCTGATCTGTGCCTGTGTTTTATAAGCCTGATTGGTGTAATTATAAAAATAAGCCACATGATGTGCGGGTTCATTTCCGTGCACATAACCGCCGATAATGCCTTCACGCGTAATGTCTTCTGTCTCTGCAAAAAAAGAATCCGATAAACGCATGCTAAATAAACTATCCAAGCGCGCCACAAATTTTGCTTCCCCACCCATTTTTTGCATTAAGGCTTTTGGATCCTGAGGCACAAAAAAACTGTAGTTCCAACTGTTGCCTTCAATAAAGCCTTGTCCGTTTGTACTCAAAGGATCAAACTCTTTTTTAAAAGAACCATTGATCAATTTGGCTTGCATAAATCCATTAGCGTGATTAAAATTAGTTTGCCAGTTGGTTGAACGTTTTATAAAACGATCGTACACATCCATTCTGTTTAATTTTTTCGCTAATTGTGCTATGCACCAATCATCATAAGCGTATTCTAAAGTATTCGAAACCGAAATACCTGAACTTTCGGCGGGAATAAATCCTAAATCCATGTATGTCCCAATGCCTTCGTAGGAACGGTGATCGGCCGTTTCCACACAAGCATTCAGGGCTTCGTTGGCATCGCCTTTGTAAACATCTTTAATAATGGCATCCGAAATAACCGACACCGTATGGTAGCCACTCATGCACCAATTATCATTGGCATAATGCGACCAAATGGGCAACATGTGTAATGCACTTTGTTTGTAATGCATCATCATCGTTTGAACCATGTCATTATTTCTTGCTGGCTGAATAAGATTAAAAAAGGGATGCAATGCTCTGTAAGTATCCCACAAAGAAAAGGTACTATAATTCGTAAAGCCATCGGCCTTATGTACATCCTGATCTAAGCCTTTGTATTCGCCGTTCACATCCATATACACCGTTGGATTTATGAAGGTATGATACATGGCCGTGTAAAAATTTACTTTGGTGTCTTCAGGCGCTTCGATCACTAGTTTATTTAATTCCTTATTCCATAATGTCTGGGCTTGTGTTTTTACTTTTTCAAAATCCCAATCCGGTATTTCGCTCTGCATGTTCTCTAACGCATTATGCTGACTCACCGGCGAGAGAGCCACTTTTATTTTGATCTTTTCATCTTCTTTGGTTTTAAAATCAAAATGCAGGCGTATTTTTTTACCGGCTATTTCCGGAAAATTGTTTTTCTGATCAAACTTCCCCCAAAAACCGCGGTACACTTGTTTGCCATCGTAATTGGCCTGACCATATTGAAAACAGGCTTTTGAAAAAGCAATGGCAAAATAAACAGTTCGCGTTCTTCCCCAGCCGCTGCTTTGTCTATAACCAGTAAGTAAAGAATCGTTAATCACTCTTACATAGGTATAAACCGTTTTGCCTTCGTAATTATAAATGCCTGAAATAAGATCTAAAATAATATGACTTTGTTCTGAGGCAGGAAAGGTATACTGGTGCATGCCAACCCGTGTACTTGTTGTAAGTTCGGCTACTATGTTTTCATCATCGAGTTTTACTT
>JBAXXZ010000585.1:0-1685 GCA_037127575.1 Bacteroidota bacterium
GTTCGTCTTGCCATTGTTGATTATCGAAACGCATGCCCAAGAGCACTGTTTGAATTCGGTTGCCAAATAATCCACGGATAACAGGTTTAGAAATTCCGGCTCCGGTTGATAATTGATTTACGCCCGGCAATTTGGCAATGCCATCACTTAGATTCATGGCACCTTGTTCACGCATGGTTTTTGATTCAAGAACCTCGATGTTATTCGCTGTTTCAGATTTAAGGGAGCTTTGATTGCCGTAAACAACAATTTCATTGAGGTGGTTTAAATCGGCCTCTAGATAAATGTTTATTTCATTTAGTTGCTTTGTGTTAATTGTGTAGCTTGAACTAATAAAGCCAATTTTTTTAATATTTAATACCATTGTGGTAAAATCCATTTTGGGCAAAGTACAGTAACCAGCTTCATTGCAGATAAAATGAAAGTGCCCAGGTTCAAGCGAAATTAGCGCATAGGGGATGCCAATGCTATCTGATTTGGATAACAGTTGCAGCCTTATTTGAGCTTTTAGCTTGTAAGTGAATCCACACAAAAGCAAAGCCAAGCAGGCGAAAAGTCTAGAGCGGATGAACATTTAGAATACGAGGGGGGCTTTTAAAATGGTCCCCCCTCAATTTGTTTACTGCTTCAATTTATAAGCAATTTTATCGCCATTCGATAAAGTATTATAGAACCAAAGTTCTTTATTCTTAAGTCGTGTAATGCGATACGATGTTTCAGTGCCACCGCTTGGTGTGAAATAAATATCATCTTTATCTTCACCGAACTTCCATGTGCCCGTAATTTCAGTTAAAAGGGTTCCACTGCCAACTGCTTTCATTTTAAATGTTTCATCACCTTCAATGTTCCATTCAAAATTCGAATTGAAAGAACTGGTAATGTCGGTACCGTTTGAAGTAGCTGATTCAAGTTTCCAATCGCCGGTAACTCGGGCTTTTTTTGTTCTTAAACTAATCATTGGACCATCAACATATTTTTTGCATGATGATAATAATGTAATTGTAATAAATGTGGCTAGAATAGCCAATAAAATGGTTTTTGTTTTCATGTTTTTTTGTAATAAATAAGTAATTGCAAACAGGATCACTTGCCTGTTGCCTTCATTGAAATTGAAAAATACCAAACGGTAAAATTTAGAAACAAGGCGGTTTAATCAATTCGAATAAATGACTTTCGAGGATGGATTTAACTTGGGTTTGAAGATAAGCGAGTGAAAAGAAGTTTGGCGCTGTTAAATGGAGGTTAACGGAAGGTAAGTAGAAGCCAATAAGGTTGAATAAATTCAATAAATTTTGCATGTGTTTTTTTTGCGCTAAATCCAAATCTTCAAAAATATTGAACCAATTACTTTCTTTCAAATCCTTCGCCAAATAAACGCTGTAGCCATCGGTTGTTTTTTTGATGCCCAATACTTCATACATCAAGCCATTCATTAAAACTTCATGGTGTTGATCTTTCCATTGATAGGTGGCGGAGTTTTTGAACAAATCAGCGTTTTTTAGGTGAATTTCGCTTAGGTTTAATTCAGTCAGCGCCTGATAGCGGAATGCTTGTTTTTGCCAAGCCAAAGTGCCAACAAACACTGTTTAGCGCGCTGCTAACAGCACAAAAATAAGTACCAAGATGTAATTAAAGGCTATTTTAAGTCTTAACATGAAGCGGATAAAAGGCTTGAACCTTAAAGC
>JBAXXZ010000586.1:0-1677 GCA_037127575.1 Bacteroidota bacterium
ATATTGTAATCAATGGTGTTGAAGTAGGTGGCGGCAGCATTCGTATCCACAACAAAAACTTGCAAGCCAAAATGTTTGAAGTTTTAGGTTTTTCAAAAGAAGAAGCCCAACACCAATTTGGCTTTTTAATGAATGCCTTCGAATTTGGCGCCCCTCCACACGGTGGCATCGCCTTTGGATTCGACAGATTGTGCTCATTGTTTGGCGGCGCCGACAGCATTCGCGATTTCATTGCCTTCCCTAAAAATAATTCCGGACGTGATGTGATGATTGATGCACCAAGTGAAATAAGTGAAGAACAATTAAAAGAATTGTCGATTAACATCACACAAAGCAAGGGCTAAATCTTCCATCAAGATTCAATAAAACAAATTTTAAATATTTGTATTTGTCACTTCAAATTAAGCGACACAAAAATGCTTTGGAAAAAATTCACAAAATGATTTTGTCTAAACCACACGAATAAAGTCAAACACTTTCTCTACCGGGCGACCGACTAGCGCCCTTTGCCCGTCGATTAAAATAGGACGCTCAATTAAAATCGGATGTTGCGACAACATCAACAAACAGGCATCCTCATCCATTAACAAATGAGCGAACTGCTCTTGAAACAATGTTTCTTTTACACGTACAATATCCATGGCTTTGCAACCAAGTATTTGTACCAATACTTTTAACTCCTCAACACTTGGTGGTACTTGTAAGTAGTTTCTAATCTCCACACTGCAGGCATTGTTGTCTAAAATACCAAGCACTTCTTTGCATTTACTGCAATCAGGGTTAAAATAAATAATCATACATCCCCCTGCCTCAATTGTAAAAACATTTCATTAAAACGTTTGCGCGTTTGATCAATAAAATCAGCATTGATTCGCCTTTTTAATCCTTCCAAATTACCTACCTCTTCCTTGTCATACTTAAATATCTGTTCCATCGGACCCGCCTCAAATCGCACCTGAAACTTATCGTTCATTTGAAATATACTTATCGTCATGCTCTCATGCGGTATGCTGTCTACAATTCTCAATTTTTAATTATTAATTATTAATTTTTATTCAAAATTCATTCCTCTTTCTTGAATGCTTTTTTAATATCAAAAATGCTTTTTAAGGCGCCAACAGGGCCAATATTCCTGTCCCCATCCTCATGAATACGCGATTGTATGGCATGCGCCAATAATACATATTGCTCTTTTTTGATCCGTTTCAAAAAAGCCTCCGCGTTCTCGTCACCGTTAATAATATTCACACAAGCAGCCCATTCAAAGGCCTTGGCACGCCACAACAATTTAAAGGCTTCCGAATCATCCCAAATGGCATTCACAAAAGCCGCCAAAATAATATGTTTGTTGCTCATCAAATAATTAAAAGCCACCTTATCATCCCTTATGGCATCCAAGGTCGCCACCAACTCTTGATACCCATTATTCACCAACCAATTAAATGAAGCAGTATCACCAAACACATGTTTGGTAAAATGATCAATGGCCTTCAAGCTGTACCGTTTCATGAAAATAAAAGTATAAAAAAAAAGCCGCCTCGTGGCGGCTTTAAATTATTTTAATAATTCCCTTGCAATTACAAGTTTTTGAATTTCACTCGTTCCCTCACCAATGGTACACAACTTACTGTCGCGGTAAAATTTTTCAACCGGAAAATCTTTTGTATAACCATATCC
>JBAXXZ010000587.1:0-1666 GCA_037127575.1 Bacteroidota bacterium
GTGCACTAAAATCTTGATTTCTCAATTCACCCCGAATCGGCTCCTATTTTTGGCAGGCCTACGCACTCTAATTCTTAGGTTTTTATTTTTTGTTAATTTTCAAAGTATTTTAAATTAACAGGTCCAAAGGGTAATTCAAACAAAAAAGTTTCCATGTAAGATTCAGTGTAAAAAATTCAATTCACGCAACTCTGCTCCGCGCATTTCCATGGCTAGCGCACGCGGATTTTCTGAAACTTTAAAATTGTAATTGCCTATGAACTTAATCTTTACATTCCTCCTACACACAGTTCTCAAATTCAAATTGTTTTAATCAATTCAATTCCCGTGCGGTGGCCGTGGCACGGCGCGATGCTGAATTGGGTGAATTGTTTTTTGGTAGAAAGACTTCAAAGGCTACAAAGGGCAGCTAAGTGCGCTGGCTGTGGTTTCAAGGACGCCGTGAGCCTTGTAATCTGCGTACGAAGGCGTCCTTGGTTACTTTGAAAGTCTTTCAACAAAAAACAAGAGCGGGGAGGATTCGCCGTGCCTTGTCCCGAGTTTACCTTGGGATTGTTTCTTTTCTTTATCAAGAAAGAAAAGAAAATATTAAAGAATTTTGAGTTTTCTTTTGTTTTGTCACAAAAGAAAAAGCAATTCTCCTAAACGCTCTTGAGTTTCTTAGCGTAATCTTCTTTTAGTTTTCCATAGTCATTTAATTTTACAGCTTTTTCAATGCAATTTAAAACAACAGACAATACGGTTCAGAAACAGACTGATCAATAAGGTACTAGGCTAAAAAAAATTTCGAAAATACTATAAGGCCGTCCATTAGAGATGCACTCACTTGGTTATCACTAAAACAAACTTGAGTATTTTTTTTGCAGGGCTTTTTTTGTAATGAATACAATTACGGTCTGTATTTACTCTTGGCCAAAATTATTTGGGCCTCGTTGGTCTTCATCAATTGATTTAATGTAACACCTTTGTTGTTATTCATGTATTGCTTTACAATTTGCCATCCCACCCACATCGCAATGCGCGGTGGACAATCCTTATGAATTACCCCGGTAAAAGGCCCATCGGAAGTTAACTCACGGATGGTGTTCATGTTGTTTTCATACAAGCGGTTTTTCTCGGCAAAAAATCCCCATAAATTCTTTTCGTATTTTTTACAATAGGCTAATTGTTGGCTTGAATAACCAATCACTACACTATCTTCAGCATCAGGCAAAAGTGCACGAACGGCATAAAAAAGTTTGCCGTAAAAAATGGTGTGGCTGAGTAAATTGTTGGCAGCTTCACTTTTATCAAACTCGGTTAACATCCAACCACGCACCATATCCGAAAGCATGTTTTGCGAATTCATCTTGCGCACTTGGTATTGCGGGTAACGTAACATTTGGTAAAACTTACAAGTATCACCCAAATACATATCGAGGGCCACTACCAAAGCCGAATCCATATATGCAAAAGCATAATTCCAACCGCTGCTAACGGTAATTAATTTTTTAGGTAATTTTTTCTCCGGAAAAAGAACATGAAACCGCTTTACACAAACATTTAAATTGGCTGCAATTTTTTCAAATTCAACACCACCATATAACTTCTGAGAATATAAGTAAGCTTCATGCACATCTTTATCTTTGGTAAACGACAAAAGTGATTTTTTATAATTGCTGTCTAC
>JBAXXZ010000588.1:0-1662 GCA_037127575.1 Bacteroidota bacterium
CCTTTTTTACCTCTTAAGGCTTCTTCGTAAGATTTTTCTATACCGGATTTGCCAATGTAATCGCCTTCATGGTAGTATTTATCAATCGCCACTTTCTCTTTACTCACCTCAGCAATGTAACCTAACAAATGTCCGGCAATTGGTCTGGGATACTTCCTAACGGTTCGCTTCTCAACGAAAAAACCCTTGAAGCGATAAATTTTTTCTTGTAAAGCGGCGTAAGTTTTTGCCGACATTTGTTTTTCGAAAACACTTTGTTTGCGCGGTGAATTGGGTGCCTGGCAGGCCCTTTTCATGCGTTTTAAATATTCTTGCTTGGTAATTTGAAGCACCTCACACAAGGAGGCTGTGTCGCAACCTTTGGTTTCTCTTGGTATGACAACCAAATCATATGAAGGGTCATTGTACACCAACAATTTACCGTTGCGATCAAAGATAAAACCACGCACAGGATATTCAGTCATGCGGCGTAGAGCATTGTTTTGTGCCGCCAACATGTATTTGTCATCCACTATTTGGATGTAGAACAAACGACAGATATAAATCAAAACAATCAGGCCAAAAAAACCGCCTATCACCAATTTTCGATCTGCCAATTGGGCGTTGTTGCTCATGCTCTGCGGTTATTGGAATACAATAAAAATTGAATCAAATAAATAAATCCAAAAGTGCCCAAACTACTTAATATCACCCTAAGCAGGGTACTAAAGAAATCAGAAAACCTGAAAATTTCCAAATAAAATAAAAATAGATGGTGAATGATGATTAAAGTTCCTGCATAACGAATAAACCATTCGAGGCCCATGTCATCAATAATGGGTTTCACGCCCACATCATAACCTTCGCGGGGAGCCACATATTTGAGAACATAATAACGTGAAAAGCCCAAAATAGTGCAGGCTGAGGCATGCAAGCCCGATGAATTATAAAAATAATCAATGCACACGCCCATTAAAAATGATGCGAACAAAACAATCAAACGATTGGTTTCAAAAGGCAAAATGATAATGGCCAAAATATAGGGCAATAATATGATGTAACCCGACAAGTTGATGTTTTGAATAATTAAAACCTGTAAAAGGATTAACACAATGAATCGAAAAATATTTCTAAAAATTTCAGTCGTCAATTTGTTTTTGCGTTTTGGTTTCTAATGAATCGCGCTCACCTTTGTGTTTATTCTTAATGATATAAACATGGTTCACTTTTTTAAGATTGGCACTTAAAAGCACGGTGGCTGTGTAAAAAGATTCATTGATGCGTCTTTCATAACTTTCGATGGTACCAACAATAATGCCCTCAGGAAATATGCCGGATAATTCACTCGTAATCACAGTATCGCCTTTGCCTATTTTTGCATGCGTTGGAATATCGGTTAACAAACAGTAACGGTAATCTTTTCCGTCCCAAATTAAAGGACCATAACTACCATCGCGTTTTAATTGACAATTTACACGCACATCTTTGTGCAACAAACTCATTACAGTTGCAAAATTTCGCGACACATCAGTTACAATACCAACAATGCCATTGCCGGTCATTACTGCCATATCTCTGCCAATGCCCATGTTTGAGCCGATATTTAAGGTTAAAAAATTTCTTCTTTTGTTAACCGAAGAGTTTACCACTTTTGCTGCAACGTAGGAATACTGTTGTTTATAG
>JBAXXZ010000589.1:0-1662 GCA_037127575.1 Bacteroidota bacterium
GATTAAACGTACATAATTTATTTTAAAGATTAAACACACAATAAAGAGTACACCAAAAACAAAAAACAACAATCCGCCAAAAAAACAGGCAATCAAATACAAATAACCGGTAAGTACTTCAAAACCCTGCTGAATCACAACTGCGCTGATGGCGCCAAAAACCCCTAAAGGCGCAAAATTCATCACATAATTGGTCACCTTAAACATAATGTGACTTAAACTCTCAAAGGCTTTGATCATTAATTTTCCGTGTTCGCCCAAGGAAGAAGCTGCAATGCCAAAAAACAAAGCAAAAACTACAATAGGCAAAATATCATTGGCAGCCATTGACTTCATTAAGCTTTCAGGAATCACATGGTCAATGAAATTTTTAGACGTTTGTGTATTTGTTTTAATTCCTGATTCTACGCCCGCTTCAGGTATGCTCAAATGCATTACTTTGCCGGGTTCAAAAAAGTTTACCAACACCAAGCCCAATGCCAAGGCAATTAAAGTGGCGCATGTAAAATAAATTAATGTTTTTAGTCCAATCCTTCCTACACTTTTAAAATCGCCAACCTTTGCCACACCCAAAACCAAAACACTTAATACCAGCGGGGCAATAATCATTTTAATTAAGTGCAGAAAAATATCACTGAGAATCGAAAAATTTGAAGCCACTTGCCTTTTTTGCTCGCTGTATTTGACTTCTTCATATTTCAATTCTGCTTTTACGATGGCATTTTTGGTGCTTTGACTGTATGCTGCCAAATTTGTTTCGTACTTAAACTTGTTGTTGGTGATTGAACGATTAATCACATAACCTGTTAACAAGCCTACAATCATAGAAAGTAAGATGAAGAGAATTAATTTGTTTTTTTTGAAATTCATGTGCTTGTTTTGTTATTACATATACTCAAGTAAGGTTTCCATTTTCATGCCTCGTGAACCTTTAATCAAAATATGGCATTGTTGCAAATGCAATGATTTAAGAAGTTCAACACACTGTATTGTACTTTCTAATTTTGTGAAATTATTGTTGCCGGTTTTTTGAAAATGTGGTCCAACCAACACCACCTGATTAAAATTTTTTTGAACCAATAAATCAGCAATGGCTTGATGTTCAGTGTCGGAATAATCTCCCAATTCAAACATATCTCCCAACAACAATATTTTCTTTTCAGCATTTACATTTGCAAAATTATCGATGGCAACCCGCATACTATTGGGATTGGCATTATAAGCATCAAGTATCACAGTATTGGTTTTGGTTTTTACCAATTGCGATCGATTCATGTTTGGGTGGTAATTTGCCAAAGCTTCAATAATATCAGCCTGTGGCACATTAAAGTAGTTGCCAACGCAGCAAGCTGCTAAACAATTCACTAAATTATAATGACCTATAATATGGGTTTGAATTTTTTTGTGCTCAGACCAATCCTGCTGATCATCGCTGGACTTAAATTTGAAGGCTACTGTATCTGAATTTGCGCAGTCAAAACCAACAATATCTGATTGCTGGTGCAGAGAGTAAGTGCTTTTTGCTATGGCTTGCGACAGCTCCATTAAAACCCCGTCATCGGCATTCACGAACAATTGACCATTTTTTTGCTTGATGAATCGATACATTTCACTCTTACCTTTTTTCACCCCTTCTATACCACCGAAACCCTCCAAGTGTGC
>JBAXXZ010000590.1:0-1644 GCA_037127575.1 Bacteroidota bacterium
TAAGTAAGCAAATGTAAAATTTTTTAACCGGTGCAGAAAGACTTTCAATGATTAAAGCGTTTTGAATTTGCGAAATAGAGGTGATTTCACCCGATTTTAGCAAAATTTTAATGGTTTCGTTGTCATTTTTATACAAGGTATTGCTGGCGGTTCCTTTAAAGCATAAAAAGGCAAGGTCTTTATCCTCAAAAGGGAACTTTGATTTGACCAATTGATAAGCTTCTTCCCATTGGGTGTTTGAAATGGGATCGGATTGCATGATGCATTTAAAACCTTGTCGATTCAACAATCGATTACACAATAAAGATAAGATAGGGTCCTTGTGGTGTTGCCATTGTTTGATGGCAAACAAGATATCGGTATCGTCTAATTGGCAGTAAGCATTTAAATTAATATTTTTTAAATCGCCATTGAATTCGCCTAAGAAATAATCCAAGATACTTCCAGTTTTTACGGCTTCGTCTTTTTGTTGAAATAATAATTGAGCGCGCTCAATAATTTTCACCAACATATTTTCCGAAGCCACTACAGTTTTGTGTTGGTAAACCTGCCAGTACATTAATCTACGAGACATTAAAAATTTCTCAACGCTATTAATTCCTTTTTCTTCTACTACGAGTTCGTTGTTGTGTACAGTAAGCATTTTTAAGATACGCTCATAACCCACCACACCTTCACTAACGCCGGTGAAAAAACTATCTCTGGATAAATAATCCAATCTGTCCACATCTAGCTGGCCGCTGATAAGTTGATGTAAGAATTTTTTAGGGTATTGATTGGTAAAAATTTGAATGGCTAAATGTAGCTGTCCTTTTAAAATTTCATTGGGCGCCTCGTTAAGTTGCTGCATGATGAGCAAGGATAAATCTTCATGGCTTACTCCTTTTAGTAAAATATTTTCTAGGGCATGGGAAAAAGGGCCATGTCCAATATCGTGTAATAAAATGGCCACTTTTGCAGCCTGCGCTTCCTCCTTGGTAATTTCAATGCCTTTGTCGGTAAGCTCATTAATAGCAATACACATTAAGTGGTAGGCGCCTAAAGAATGATGTAAACGGGTATGCACTGCGCCTGGGTAAACTAACTGTGCCAAAGCCATTTGCTGAATTCTTCTTAGGCGTTGGTAAAACGGATGATTGATTAATTCAAAAATTAATGGATCGTTGATGGTAATAAAACCATGCACTGGGTCGTTGACAATTTTTCGATGTGTAAAAGCCATAGTTAATTTGTGTTCACAAAGGTACGAAATGTGAATAACTCTGCGCTTATATTTAAATGAGCGGCTCAACAAAAAACTATCTTTGTAGGGTTACTTACTACACTAAAAATCAATGCTTACTATGAAATTGACTCAAACTACATTAGACAAATTGGAAGATATTTTAGGTGAATCAGATTTTGTAGTGCGCTATGAAAGAGGCAATTTCCAAAGTGGCTGGTGTTTGTTGGAAGCCAAAAGAATAGTGGTCTTAAATAAGTTTTTGAACTTAGAGGCTCGAATTAATACCTTGCTAGAATTGATACCAATTTTAGACATTCATTTTGATAAGCTAACCCACGATTCTCAAAAATTATATACCGAAGTAAAACGACTTTCTTTAACGGAAGCATAGTTCCTTTTGGAGCGAGCATGGTTTCCCG
>JBAXXZ010000591.1:0-1644 GCA_037127575.1 Bacteroidota bacterium
ATTTTATTGATTTTAAAAATTTGCAATAATTGCAAATTAAGGACTTCAATGAAGTACAGGTCAATTAGCCATTTGCTTTTCTTGGGGCTAATTTTGACACAATTCAAAACCAAAACCATGAAAAAAAGCATCAAATTAATGTTTGTAACAATGATCTTCTTGTTTACAAACTCAGCCTTAGCGCAAATTCAAATTGATTCCTTAAAAACATACATCATCAAAAAGAATGATGGTTCTGAAATTGTAGCGCGAATTATTTCACAAGACTTGCGTGAATTTATTCTTGAAACCAAAGCGATGGGAAGATTTATCATGCCTAAGCATGAAGTACTGTTAATTCAAGAAGCCAAACCATTCGAATTAAATGAAAACGGTGAGATTATTCCAACAGAAATTTTTAATACAAGATATTTTATTACCACCAATGGATTGCCGATTAAAAAAGGCGACAGTTATTTACTATGGAATTTGTATGGCCCTGATTTTCAATTTGGTTTAGGAAAAAATTTTGGAATGGGTGTAACCACCACCTGGATTGGCTGTCCAATTATTGCCAATGCCAAATATTCAATTTCATTAGATGAAAATGTCCATATTGGCTTAGGCGGATTATTGGGATCGGGTTCATATTTGGCGCCAAATTTTTACCTGGCTTTGCCTTTTGCAGCAATAACATTTGGTAACACAAGAGTGAACATTAATTTTTCGGGAGGTTATGGCTATGTGTCGAACTATGGAAGCGGATCAGGACGGGCCTTGGCCTCAATGGCTGCAATGTTTAAAGTGACCAAGAGTATGAGTGTTGTGTTTGATTCTTTTTTGATGCCAAGAACACAAGATAATTCGGGCTTAGCCTTAATCATACCGGGTTTAAGATTCCAAACGGATAAAAATAAAGCCTTTCAATTTGGTTTTGCAGGCGTGAGTTCTAATTCAAATTGGTTGCCAATTCCAATACCAATGGTGCAGTGGTTTAGAAGCTTATAATTAAAAAATCAACAGATTAGTTTTTAATTAAACTGTTCACCTCATTTAAAACTGCCCGTGTTTCTTCATCACTTAATTGCATGCCCAATCGAACTGTTTTGGCTTGTGAATAAAATTCCAAACGCTCACCGCCCTTTACCCAAAAGCTTTGGTTGATATTGTCGGCAAAGGAGGTTTTGCTAATTTCCAAATAATTTAGTTTACTCACCAAATCCAAAGGGCATTCAAAAATTTTTCCTTTGTTGTTCATTTCTCTTTGATAGTGAATAAGGCCATTTTGTATCCAAAGTTTTTCCTTGCCAAATCGTTTCCAAATATAGGCCCGTGCGATACTGAATTCAAAATAAATCCAAAATGAAAGGTAGATGATGGTAAATAATTTTGCATTCGCATCTTTTAATGTAAAATAATTCACCAACACAATGATGCCGCAAACCGACCAGGCAAAGAGCCACAAGAACAATAGGCCAAGTTTGCGCTTGTCGCCGGTAGGCAAAATTACGATGCTTAGAACATCGTCTTTTTTAAGAATACTAACACGGGGGCTAATGACTTTCATTGATGAAATACTGATTTTAGTTTGCAAATTTACTTATCTTTCGACATCAATTACCATGACAGAACTAAAAAGAAGTTTAAACCTATTTGATGCAGTAA
>JBAXXZ010000592.1:0-1644 GCA_037127575.1 Bacteroidota bacterium
GTTAATGACATAAGTCAAGATTTAAATGACATGCTTTTTTTACCTTTGTAAATTATTCAAGTAAAAAACGTCTGTTCAATCTGATTCATCTTCTAAAATAGAATTGTTATCACCTTGCGGTTCATGGGAATCCTTTACTGCCGCAATACAAGCGGGTTGTAATGCCGTTTACTTTGGCATCGAACAATTAAACATGCGTTCGCAATCGAGTATAAATTTTACGGTTGAGGACCTAGAAAAAATTTCGTCCATCGCCAAAAAAAACAATATTCGCACTTACATTAACTTAAATACAATTGTTTACGATCATGATTTAAAGCTCATGGAGACCATTGTTGACAAGGCCAAGTCTTGTCAAATCGATGCCATCATCGCTTCCGATCATGCCGTGATGGCTTATGCCAAAAAAGTAGGCAAGCCCGTGCATATTTCAACACAAGCAAACATCACCAATATAAGCACCGTTGAATTTTATGCGCATTTTGCCGATGTAATGGTGATGGCGCGTGAATTAACCCTGGAACAGGTGAAACAAATTGTGCGCGAAATTCAACGACGCCAAATCAAAGGTCCTTCGGGTAAATTAATTAAAATTGAAATCTTTGGTCACGGTGCATTGTGCATGGCTGTAAGTGGCAAATGTTATTTGAGTTTGCATTCAAATTTTGCCTCTGCCAACCGTGGCGCTTGCATACAAAACTGCCGAAAAACATATACAGTCATTGATAAAGAAGATGGCAACGAATTGGAAATAGACAATGAATACATTATGTCGGCCAAAGATTTATGTACCATTGATTTTTTAGATAAAATAGCCGATACCGGCATTTCAGTTTTAAAAATAGAAGGGCGGGGCAGGAGTGTTGATTATGTGTACACCGCCACCAAATGTTACCGCGAAGCCATTGATGCCATTGAACAAGACACTTATACAAAAGATAAAGTTGCTGAATGGAAAGAACAATTGGCCACAGTATTTAACAGGGGTTTTTGGGATGGTTATTATCTTGGTAAAAAAATGGGAGAATGGAATGATGAATATGGATCAAAAGCCACCAAGAAAAAAATCTACATTGGCAAAGGCTTAAAATATTTTGCCAAAAATGAAATAGGTGAATTTCAACTCGAATCACATGCCTTGGCTTTGGGCGATGAGTTTTTAATCAGCGGTCCTACCACCGGGGTAGTGCAAGGTACCATCAGCGAATTGCGCGTGAATGATCAAAAGCAAGAAAGTGTAAAAAAAGGGGATGTGTTTTCATTTCCCATCAAAACCAAAATACGATCATCGGATAAATTATATAAAATTGTGCCGGCCAAATGATCAGGGTTTTTTTTCACCGCAGTAAATGCATTGGTTGCAATGCTTGTGTAGAAGCCGACAAACACCGTTGGCGCATTTCACGCAGCGATGGCAAAAGTAATCTCATTTCATCCACCGAAAAAAAGGGCATTTACCGCGCCGAATTACACAACGAAGAATACGATACCTTGATGTTGGCAGCAGCCACTTGTCCGGTTAAGATTATACAGGTGGAGGAGAGGTAAATTTATTTTTAAGGTTCAACTCTAAACAATGACTGATTAATCTATTTTGCCACTATACAAACATAATTAATTTCGTCTATTTATTGTAAAATATAC
>JBAXXZ010000593.1:0-1632 GCA_037127575.1 Bacteroidota bacterium
GCCTTAGCCCTAGCCTTTTTCTTAATGAAAGCTAAGGGTAGGTCGGGCGATTGCCCGGGTTAATGAGCGGATACATCCGCATTGCTTAGGGATGCTCTCCAACATACAATAATGCAGGCGTCTCGCTGAATTGAGATGAGTCAAGCGTGATAACTGCTATAAGATGTAACAAACTATTGAGAACATGAAACCAAAACAATTGCCAAGATGATGGCAAGCGATTTTTGGTTTTTTATCCATTTTATATTCATAATTGTATTTAATTAAACTCTATAACGAACTTATTAGAAAAAGGTTACACAAATGTATTAAAAAGATGGGCAACTCATTACTCTGTACTTTTTCTTTTTGGTTTTGCACTCAAATTGCATTTGAACTGAAATCTCATGCGAACCACCTGTATTTCCTGCTAACTTATTGATTGTTACATCATAACTGTATCCAAATTTAAAATTAGGATTCTGAATACCAATTAATGCTATCATGGCATCGTTGGTTCTGTACCACAAACCTGCAACAAAAGGTCCTTTTACGTAATAAATCCCCAAATTTAGCTGGCGAAATGTTTGTTGTGCCTGGAATAAAATATTTGGGGATATGTAACTTTCGTTACCTTTTTCTAATGGGATAATTGCACCTGCGTGCGCCGTGAATTTTGCCGGTAGCTTGGATGCACCTTGCAAGCCCTCATCAGGCTGTGTGATGTGGTGTGCAGCAAATCCGAAGAAATAACGTTTGCTGTAACCTAACATCCCAACTGAAAAGTCAGCATTCTTTTTGGTGGCTTGGGGTTGTGTTTCACGCGTATTATATACAAAGCCTCTTCTTGAATCAATCATGTCACCAAAAGTAAGGTTCCTGGTATCTAATGATTTTTGTAAATAAGTGGCCTGAAGGCCGAATTTTAAAGAAAACTCGCGGTTAACTTGTGCTAAATATGAATAAACCAAACTCGCATTGGTTGTTTTTAGAACCCCCCTGGCTTGGTCATCTTGTGTAACCATAATGCCTAAACCACCTGCCAAAGCATCAATGTGCATATCACCTGAAAACGAAGAAGTTACGTATCTGGCATTCAAATTAGGCCATTGGTTACGGTAATTCATGGCAATACGAGGACATCTGGCTGAGCCCGCAAAAGCAGGATTAAGGTATAATGGGTTAGCATAGAACTGTGTAAACTGAGGGTCCTGGGCTTTAAGACCGTTCAGGATTGCAGTAAATGCAAGTAATGAGAAGAGTACGCGACGAATCATATGAGCATAAATAGCTAACCTAATTTGACAAATATAGAAATACATTTTGATAAACAAAAAAAATGCACAACAATAATTTTTATCAAATATGCGTTAATTTGTAGTGTCAGAAAATTATTTCATTTTAAACATGTGCATTTATTCTAAAAAAAGCGTTTTTATTGGCGTTTTCTTGAGCTTTTTCTTGATTTATAGCGCTCAAACAGATAACACATCCACTTTTGGAAATATTTCACCAAGCAGTATTCAAAGGTCAAACATCGAAAAACTGAGTGAAGCCGACACTTCAATTATTAAAATATCATTAAAAAACGGGGCCTATTCAGCCGAAAAAAAATTCCTACCTTATTATGCACTTGCCTACACAACCGAATAC
>JBAXXZ010000594.1:0-1631 GCA_037127575.1 Bacteroidota bacterium
AGCCTATGCCTTCAATTTAAATGAAAATAACCCAAGGATCATTGACTTTGATGACATCAGCCTTTGGTGCAAAAAACAAGGCATTCATTTATATTTGAATTTACTGGCTGAAAATATTGCCTACGTCGATAGTTTAGTAGGTAAGGAATTAGTATTTTTAATGCGTCAAAACAGAGATTATTTAAAGCAGAGATACCAAAGCGAAAATACCACTGTGATTGATAATTTAGAATTGGTAAATGGCATTGAATTTATTGATCAAAATTGGACAACTGAACACTATAATGATAAAGGTAGAATGCGCATTGCTAAGAATGTAGCAGAAGCATTGAAAATTCAATTTAATAAAGCATATATAAAAGCGTATTGATATGTTAGATAAAAACGGGATTGCAAAACGTATTGCAAGAGAAGTAAAAGACGGCATGTTTGTGAATTTGGGCATTGGTATTCCAACCTTGGTTGCCAATTTTATTCCGCATGGCTTTAATGTGGTGCTACAATCAGAAAATGGTATTTTAGGCATGGGTCCTTTTCCATTTGAAGGAGAAGAAGATGCCGATTTAATCAATGCCGGTAAACAAACCATTACACTTTTAAAAGGCTCTAGCATTTTCGATAGCGCCATGAGTTTTGGCATGATTCGTTCTCAAAAAGTGGATTTAACCATTTTGGGCGCCATGGAAGTAAGCGAAAATTGCGATATCGCCAACTGGAAAAGACCCGGTAAAATGGTGAAAGGCATGGGGGGCGCCATGGATTTGGTGGCCAGTGCCAAAAACATTATTGTTGCCATGCAACAAGTGAATAAAGCCGGTCAATCGAAATTATTATCAAGATGCGAATTGCCATTAACAGGGGTAGGCTGCGTGAAAAAAATTGTAACCGAATTAGGAGTGTATGATGTGTTACCGCAAGGTGGTTTTAAATTGCTCGAATGTGCTCCCGGTGTGAGTGTTGAACAAATAAAAAATGCCACAGCAGGAAAATTAATTATTGAAGGTGAAATTAAAGAGATGGTGCTTTAAGCAAGTAATTTCAAGGTGAGTACGAAAAGCCAAATTGATATCGTTTTACCTTGCTTTAATCCCGGCAATTCTTGGCAGCATGAATTGGAAAAATTTTATCAAGCCGCCTCTAACAGCTACCATTTGCATTTTATTGTTGTTAACGATGGCAGCACAATTAGCAATCCTGTCCCTCAAATTGAATTTCTTCAAAAACAAAATATTTCGCTCAGTTATTTCGAATATCCAGTCAATAAAGGAAAAGGATATGCTCTTCGTTATGGCGTGGCTAAATCTTCAGCGCCTTTTGTAGTTTACACTGATATTGATTTTCCATTCACAAATGAAAGTATGCTAAATTTGATTTCAGTGCTCACAAATACTGAAACAGATGTTGTTGTGGGACACAGAAGTGAAAGTTATTACAGACAAAAAATGTCTTGGTTCCGAAAATCGCTGTCTCAAACTTTTCGTGTGTTTATCAAACGCTTCCTTAACATGCGAATCACTGATACCCAGTGTGGTTTAAAAGGTTTTAATGAAAAGGGAAATCCAAGTTTCTTCAAACCACCATCAATCGTTATCTCTTCGATTTTGAATTTGTTTACACCATCAGCAACGACC
>JBAXXZ010000595.1:0-1629 GCA_037127575.1 Bacteroidota bacterium
TGGTTATTTCTTTTCAACTTGTAATTTAAGTACTGCAGATACTTATTTGTATTTGTACAACGGTATTGGTGGAACCAATATTGGCGGTTGGGATGATCAATGTAGTGTTCAATCGCAATTCACATGGGTATGTCCTACAACAGGCGTATATTCAGTATTATTGGCTCAGTTTGTTTGTTCAACTTTGGGTTCTGGTACCAGTATGTCTTATTCAACAACATGTGCTTCAATTCCTTGTTCAGGTACACCATCTTCTAACACAGCCATTCCAATTCCTTCTACTCAGGTTTGTCCGGGTTCAAGTGGAACAGTTGCATTGGCGAGTACATACACAGTTGCCGGTATTGGTTACCAGTGGATGTCTTCAACCACTTCTTCTGTAGGTCCATGGACCGCAGTAACAACAGGTACCAATCAATCTTTAATTACACCAACATTGGCTGCACCGGCTTGGTACAACTGTGTAATTACGTGTACTAACAGTATGAGTTCCGTTACCACTAACGTAGCAGGATTTAACGTAGCAAGCACTACCACCAACACTGCACCATATTACGAAGGTTTTGAAGGTGTTAGTTTAAATGATCAACTTCCTAATTGTTCTTGGAAAGCAACAGGCTTCACCACCAATCCTAGAACATATGTTTCTGCACAAAATCAAAATAGAGTACCTCGCACAGGCAATAAATTTGGCGCATTCTACTACTCTCCGGGTAATTCCAATTATTTCTGGACCAATGGTATTTGGTTAGAGGCAGGTGTTACATATTCAGCCTCTTTATGGTACACAACCGAATATTATGGTTACACCAACTGGACTGATTTATCTATTCTTTATGGCACAGCACAATCTACTACCGGCTTAACACAAATTGTTTCTTCAAATGGTGCTGCGGTTAGTCCTATTTACAAATCACTGTCAAATACATTTAATGTAACAACTTCAGGTTTATATTTCATTGCTATTAAAGGAACAAGTAATGGTTCATGTTGTGGTTACAATTTATCATGGGATGATTTGGCCATTGAAATTCCTTGTGCTGCAAATGTTGTGAGTGTTGCTGTTGCAGCCCCTTCAAGTTCAATTTGTCAAGGTAGTTCTTTAACTTTAATTGCTAGTGGTGCTAACACTTATACTTGGAATACCGGCGCAACCGGCGCTTCATTAACTGCTGCACCAAACTCAAACTTAAGTTATATTGTTTCAGGTACCAGTACTTTAACCGGTTGTGTTGGAACGGCAACAAGAGTTATTTCTGTTAACCCTTCACCTGTTGTGTCTATTTTCGCTGACAAAATCAATGTTTGCAAAGGTAAATCAGCCACTTTGTTTGCTTATGGCGCAAGCAATTACAACTGGAGTACACTTTCGAACTCAACACAAATTGTGGTAACGCCTACGACTACCACATCATATACAGTTATTGGAACCAATGCCTTTGGTTGTACAGGTCAAGCTGTTCAACAAGTATCGGTATTGCCTCAACCAAATGTGGTTGCTGCAGGAACCTCTACCAGTATGTGTGTGGGTGAAACAGTTACATTACAAGCTTCAGGAGCCGCTACTTACCAATGGTTAACACCTGCCATTTATATTCAAGCAGCACAAGCCATTGTATCGCCTAACAC
>JBAXXZ010000596.1:0-1629 GCA_037127575.1 Bacteroidota bacterium
ACATTGTACATGATAATAATGCATCGGAATCAATAAAAAGAAATAAAGCATGTTTGGCTCGTATCTCGGTTTTACCAGGATAAAACAAAAGGTCAGTAATAGCGGTAGTGCAAGGTACATGCGGGCTGAATGAAAATGAAGCGAATCGGTGCCGTCGTATATTTTGTTCAATCCGAAACTAAACAACAAAAAAAGCAACATAACAATAACCGTTAGTGCAGCATTTTTGTTTTTGTGGCGGACAAAAAATAAGGCATACAGCAACATGGTCACCAACACCAGGCCTCCGTGTTGCCAAAAATAAGGGGCATTAAAATTTAAAAAGTGGTTGAGATTTGAAAGTCCTTTGATGAGGTTTTCGAATGTAAAATTTAAACTGATGTGATGGATGTTGTAAAAAGGGTGTTGCACATAAAATTGCAGACTGAGCCAATGCAACAATGCGCCAAGGAGGAGGCCGGGGCCGGTTTTGAAATAAAAGCCTTTGAGTTGAATGTTTTGCAGCCACAAATAAAATAATAAGGGAACAATGATTAAAGCCGCATTGGAATTAAAACTAAAAGCGAGCACCGACATGAAGCCGGCCAAGAAGAAAAAACGTTTTTCGGCTTCGTAAAAAATGGCGGTGCAGGCAATGGCCGCAAAAGGAAAAGCAGTTACAAAGCCACGGGGCATACTGCTGATAATGCCATATTCAAAGGGCATAACGAGGGGCAGCGATAAAATGACCAATGCATAAAACAACGAACGTTTTTGTAAACAAAAAAACGACAAATACACAAAGGGAAACAAACTTAAACACATTGTTACAAAGGGCAGTGCGGTGTAGGCTTGATAACCCAATTGATAAAGTGGTATGGCCAAAAAGGCTTCGAGAAATGTATTGTAATTTTGACCGTAAAAGCGGGGTTCTTTAAAAATGCCATGGGCGTAGTCGTTCAAGGCACCCCACATGATGTTTTGGTCACTGTCGGTATAAAGAAAACTGTATTGCATTAAAACTTGGTAACGGTAATACAAAACAATTATGAGAATAAAGACAAAGGCCAAGTAGGACGCCAAAGGCACTTTATTATTTGTGTGTTTGTTCACAGGGCAAGTTCAATTTGCGGGTCCCAAAATATGTCGGTAAAATTCAGAATCTGATCATTTTGAATTTTGACCTTTTCTTTTTCAAGCAATTCTTGCATTAAAAAAGGTGTTTCAAAATGGTGCTTGCCGGTTAATTGACCATTGCGGTTTACCACGCGGTGGGCGGGTACCGCAGGTTTTACTTTGTGCGTGGCATTCATGGCATAGCCCACTGTTCGGGCAGAGCCTTTGGCGCCAAGATAAGCGGCAATGGCGCCGTAGCTGCTCACGCGGCCCTTTGGAATGAGGCGAACCACCTGGTAAACCTGTAAAAAGAAATCGTTTTCGGCCATAATAATTATGAGTAAATAAAATTATTATCTTGTTTAATAATCGTAAAACTCACTTTTAACAAACATAATCACATTTATTCAATGATTTAAAGGAAATTGATTTTTTCAAAAAATAAACAATAGTGAAATTGAATTGGAAAGTTTAATTCAGAATGAAACTTTTATTTATGCTCTGAAAATCATTGAAATGGATAAAATTTTAGAA
>JBAXXZ010000597.1:0-1628 GCA_037127575.1 Bacteroidota bacterium
GTGTTAAAGCGGTGATTTCTTAAAAAATGTTTGTCTATTTTTTTTTGGTAATAAAGCGTCCACAAGATTTTGTTTTCAATCTTATAGCGTTGATGAAAGATATTAAAATCACAATTTAATTTTTGTTCCAATAAAAATTCATCAAACAATTGGCGTAATACCCGTTCCGAATTTTTTTCAAAATCCCATAGTGTATCATCCAAATCAAAAAATACGTGTTGTTTATTCCTTAAACCACCCATCCTGCTAAACTATCATGAAAAAAACGTATCAAAAAATAGATGACAATGTTCCAAAACAACACAGCACAACTCAAATAAATGATGATTTCACGTTTATCCTTATAAAACTTTTCGGCAATTAAAGCGCCTAAAGGAATAGAAAATAAAATAGGGGTTAATAGTGCAATCCCGGTTAATCCGAAGCGCTTTTTTACCCGAATAATGCGGCGATTGGCAGTGGTAAAAATTTTACGTTTATGAATATATCCCCGCTTAATACGATAAACATGCCACTTTTTTAAAATGATTGAACTTAGGTTGGT
This sequence comes from Bacteroidota bacterium, assembly GCA_037127575.1. GTDB lineage: Bacteria > Bacteroidota > Bacteroidia > B-17B0 > Aurantibacillaceae > Aurantibacillus. The sequence continues at coordinate 545 of JBAXXZ010000597.1, forward strand.
AAAAAAAATGTTGCCAAAAATGCCGCCTGAAACCGTCACCAAAAACACTTTTAAAAAGTTGTATTTGAAAAACACCATGGCACTAGGCATTCCCACTTTGCCAAAAAAAATGGCACTTGCCAAAAAAACTGAAAGAATTTTTAAAAAAGTACCCATCAATTCTCAAATTTAGAGAAGATAATTTCTTGTGCAAATTTCTTTTAGGCTAACAAATGTTATTCTTTTGGCCTTTAATACGTTATTAATATATTTTCCGTAATTTTGTGCCCCAAGAAAATTAACCTTAGATATTTTAACATGTCAACACAAACTGTAACAGCACAACCACAGCACGAGAGTATGTTTGAAGCCGTATTGGCTCGCCTTGACGCGGCTGCAAAATTGATGAATCTTAGCGAAGAAGTAGCCCTGGTATTGAGAAATCCGAGCAAACAAGTAAAAGTTAGCTTGCCGGTGATGATGGATTCGGGTAAAATTCAAGTTTTTGAGGGTTACCGTACTGTGCATAGCACGCATTTAGGACCTAGTAAAGGTGGTATTCGTTATGCCATGGATGTAAACGCTGATGAAGTAATGGCTTTAGCAGCTTGGATGAGCTTTAAATGTGCCGTTGCCAACTTACCTTATGGTGGGGCAAAAGGTGGGATTAAATTAGACCCTCGCAAACACAGTGTTGGTGAATTAGAAAGAATTAGCCGTGCTTATGCCGTAGCCATGAAAGATGTTTTCGGTGTAAACAAAGATATTCCTGCCCCGGATATGGGTACCAGTGGTCGTGAAATGGCCTGGATTTTAGATGAATTTAACAAAAATACAGGTGAAGATAATCCCGGTGTAATTACCGGTAAACCAATTGCAGTTGGTGGTTCATTGGGTCGCGATGCGGCTACGGGTCGTGGGGTAATGGTAAACACATTAGCCGCCTTAAAAAAGATGGGTTTAAAGCCTGAAAATGTAACAGCTGTAGTACAAGGTTTTGGTAATGTTGGCTCACATGCTGCCCGTTTATTGGCAGAAAAAGGCGTTAAAATTGTGGGTATTGGTGATCATAGTGCTTCTTATTACAATGCCAACGGTATTGATA
>JBAXXZ010000598.1:0-1627 GCA_037127575.1 Bacteroidota bacterium
GAGTTGCGTGTGTCTTCTGCCAAAATATAATCCACACTTTTTAAAGTGTTGATGGCTCTTAACGTAATGTCTTCAAGGTTGCCAATGGGCGTTGGAACAATCAATAACTTCCCTTTCATGATGTATTGAAATTAGGTGATTAGAAGGCATCAAATGGTGCTGCGCCTGAATAGTTATTGATAGGCTTCTGTTAATGCGTTTTAATCAAAAAATTATTTGAAGCTTTGCATATCGCACAATTTTTTATAGGTGCCGTTTAATGCAATGAGCTGTTGGTGATTGCCGCGCTCAATGATTTCGCCTTTGTTCATCACAATTATTTCGTCGGCATTGGCAATGGTTGATAAGCGATGGGCAATGACTAAGCTGGTGCGGTTTTTCATCAAATTGGTTAAGGCTTCCTGCACCAATTTTTCGCTTTCGGTATCCAAGGCTGAGGTGGCTTCATCCAAAATTAAAATGGCCGGGTTTTTTAAAATGGCTCTGGCAATGCTTAAGCGTTGACGCTGACCACCACTTAATTTGCCGCCCCTATCACCAATAATGCTGTTATAACCATTGGGCAATTGAACAATAAATTCGTGCGCGTTGGCAATTTTGGCGGCTTCAACAACGGCTTCATCGCTCACATTGTGCATGCCAAAGATGATGTTGTTTTTTACGGTATCATTAAACAAAATGCTTTCTTGTGTAACAACGCCAATGTGTTGACGAACGCTTTCAGTTTTTAAGTCTTTAATATCAATGCCATCAATCAGTAAAGCCCCTTGGTCGCTTTCATAAAACCGTGGCAACATATCGGCCAATGTGGTTTTGCCGCTGCCGCTTTGGCCAACCAAGGCAATGGTTTTGCCTTTTTCGATTGTTAAATTAATATCCTGCAGCACGTGGCCGGAGTCGCCTTTGTGGTAAGCAAAATACAAATGTTTGTATTCAATGGCTTGTTTAAATTCCTCAAGATTTTTGGCATTCGGCTTGTTGTGAATTAAATTATCGGCCAACAAAATTTTATCGATGCGCTCTTCGCTTGCAATTCCTTTTTGAATATTGCTGTATGAGGTGGTAAGCTGTTTAATGGGCGGGATGAGCTGGGAGGCTAAAATAAAATAGGTTAAAAACATGGGGCCGGTTAGCTCACCATTAAAAACCATGCTGCCACCAATAAATAAAATAAACATTAAAATACCCGTTACAACGGTTTCTGTTAATGGCGAACTTAAGTCGGTTTTACGGTACACACTCACCGATTGTTTGTAAAAGATTTGGTTCGTGTCTTCAAACTTTTTCTGCATGGGCAACATGGCACTAAAGGCTTTGATGACTTTTAAACTGCCCAGTGTTTCTTCAATAATACTAATCAATGCGCCCAAGGTTTCTTTACTTTTGCGCGCGCTGTTTTTTAAACTTTTGCCCAATAAAGCAATAAAAATGGCGGCGATGGGTAAAAGTAGTAAGATGTAAACCGTTAGTTTGACGCTGATTACAAGCATCAAACCAAACAACAACAGGATGCTGAGCGGTTCCCTAAAAATCATTTCAAGACTTTGCATGATACTCCATTCAATTTCCTGCACATCCGAGGTCATGCGACTCATGAGATCTCCTTTTTTTTCTTCACTGTAATAGC
>JBAXXZ010000599.1:0-1623 GCA_037127575.1 Bacteroidota bacterium
GTATTCTAATGGCACAAGTTTAAAGCCACTATTGGTTGCCAAAGCTTCACAATCTTGTAAATTTAGAAATACTTTGTGGTCGTGTGCGCCGGCACCGCTACCACCGGGCCTTGTGGCTTCACGGTAAATTGGATCCTGGTTATTGCTGTCGGGAATGGCGATTCTGAAAACGCCATTGTCTTTCAAATGTTTTTTAGCCAAGTCTAATGCCTTAATAATTTGCTCTTTGCTCAAGTGTTCCATCACGTGCTCAGCAAAAAGGTTTTCAATTTTAGTTTCAGCGAATATGTTTGTCCAATGATTGGCATTCGTTATATCAAACTGCGGAATATCGGTATTGATCCATTCACCATTTAAGGCGTTGTGATCAGATGAACCCAAAATGATTTTAATGGTTTGGCCTTGTTGGTGTTTTTGGCGTACCAATTTTTTTATTTGATTCCTGCCAATCAGCGCCCAACGGTAACGTCGCAATTTATTAATCAATGCTAACATCTTATTTGTTTTTTGCTAAGTATTCAATGGCCTTTTCAGTTAAGATTTCGATGCCGGTTTTTAAATCGGTATTAAATGTCAAAGGGTAATTTGAGTGCGCTTCAATTTTATTTGAATAACCTTTTTTACTGCCCAGTTTTACAGGCACTTTATGTAAGGCTGCAATTTGTGACGCCACGTATTCAATGGTTACCCAATTGTGATTGGTGATGTCAACGCGGGTAGCGCCTGCATCACGAATTGATACCATGTTCTCCACACAATCATCCATAAAAATAAATTGACGTTGTTCTTGTCCATCGGTAAGCAATTCTATTTTCTTTTTGGTGAGGGCTTGAATAATTAAATCCGGAATCACATGCGATTTGTCGCCCGGTTCTGCCCATCCATAAACGTTCCAAAAACGGCAAATTTGACCGTTTAAAATGCGGGTCCATTCTTCACCCAATAATTTGGTAACGCCATAAGGCGTATCGGCTGCTGCCAATTGTGAAGAAGCAAACATAAAGGGCAATTTACTATCTTCTAAAAACTGAAATACTTTTTCGCAAATGATGGTGTTTTTTTTGATGATGTCCATCAAATATTTTTCATTGCTCAAATATTTGGCACCGCCTACTTCCCAAGCCAAAAACCAAACAAAGTCAACATGGTTGTATGCCTTCAAATCATCTTTGGTAATATCAAAACCTTCTTTTAAATCGAGGGATATGGCTTCTTCGCCAATTTTTTGTAAGTACTTCATGAGGGCTTTGCCAATGGTGCCGCCGCCGCCTAAGACTAAATTTTTTCTAATTGCCATATTCTGTCGCTTAATTGTTTAACGGTGTGTTTTTGAAATCCCCATGAATTGGGATTTTGATAAGGGATGTTATTAAAGGCGTGGGAACCATGTGTGGCATTGCCGCCATGCACAATCGACTCGGGATGATCGAGGTGAAAGTGAGTGCCAAGCACCATGGGTTTTAAGCCCATGTGTAACAATTGGTTCATGCCGTTGGTGTCAACGCCGGCGCGCACATTGGTGAGACGTTCGTCGTAACCTGTGGCTTTTAGCCAATTGTTTTTGTGTGTTAAAATAAAATTACCTACTACCGAGCCCATGTCGGGTGGGGCAGGAAAAACAAC
>JBAXXZ010000600.1:0-1617 GCA_037127575.1 Bacteroidota bacterium
TTAATGAGTCTTGCCCGGCAAACAGCACCAATTGTTCGCTGCCTGTAATCAAGGAGGAATATGTTCGACCAATGCCGCTTGGAAAATCGCCCACTTTATTCCAAGTATCACTAGTCAATTGATACCGAAAAAGTTCTTTACGGTAGGCATTGTTTGAATCTAAACCAAACATAAAGTAGCCCTTATTGTGCAGCACCGAAGCACAGCCGCGCCAACGACCGCCAAAGGGAAAATCATTTTTTTGGTGCCAGGTATTATTGCTGATTTGATAAAGCCATTCTTCGTTGTTGGTGTTATGCACAAGATTGTTTCTGCCACCTACAAATACAACCGAATCACCAAACACCATGCATGCCGCACCGCTTAAGCCTTGTCCGGGTTTTGAAGCCATTAAACTCCAAGTACGCGCCGCCACGTCATAACGGTATAAACTCGACAAAGCCCCCCCAATGCCATCACCGCCAAAAACGTAAAAACAGTTCGGTCCTGCAAAGGCACAAGCATATTGCCTTTCGGTGGTATGTGGCATATCGGGTATGTTCTTCCAGGCAAGTGTGGCTAAATCTAATTCAAAAAAATCGATGGTGGCACTCCAACCTTCTTGTAAGCCGGTGCCAAAATAACATTTGTTGTTTACGCAAACCGCAACACCGTCATCACGTTTACTGCCGGGAAAATTTGATAATTGAATCCAGTTTTGAGAATAAAAGGGCGATACAGAAAAAAGATAGAATATAAATAGAAATGTGATTTTATTTTTAAAACAAAAATTCATTAAGCTAAAGTTATAGATAAAATGTTAAGGTTCTTAAGGCCACATTTTTGCGCCATGGCAAGGTGATGAAAACACACACACAAAACCAAAGCAAATAATTTGGCAGTCTTTTGTATGGTGAAGAAGATCGTATTGTATGTAATGTTGTTTAAAGCAATTGTCATAGACCAATTTAGCAGTTTAATTTTTTTCTCATGCTTAACAAACTACTAACGCAAAGCAGGAAGTTATTATTGTAAGTGTGTAAAACGATGCCGCAAATAAGCTAAATTTCACCGCACAAAAAAAATAAGTGTTGAGTGAAAAACGCTAAGTTGATTGCGAATCTCTCGTGGGTTGGTAAAAAGCGAAAGCCATCGGCAGCACAGTATTTATTTTGTTTAAAAGAAATGGAATTGCTTTCGACTTACTATTTTATTAATTGCGTACTAATTTTTACTTTATGTATCATTCTTTCGTGCATAATATCTTTTTCTTCAATTACCAGCAACATTTGTAAGTGAACTAAACACGAAGGGTTTTAAGCTAAATGAAGATTGTGAACTTGATTTTGATACTTTGCAATTGATTATGTTAAAATCTTGCTATTGATTGCAAAATGATATAACTTTGATTTTAGATTGAATAATAGGGCTTTTTTTTGATTCAATCTGCGGTAAACTTTTACTATTCGATTTGTTCTTTTTTAATACTCTTGAAGTCAAACAATTAAAGAATATTTAATCACCTTATTTATTTTAATGCTTCAAAAAAAAGCACTTTCACTTAACAACTTATGGTTTAGTCAGCAACTAGCATATTGGGCATCTACAATTTACCAACAAACGCCTGCCTCTTTCTAC
>JBAXXZ010000601.1:0-1616 GCA_037127575.1 Bacteroidota bacterium
CGCCATCACCGCTAAAAACCACGGTGACCTTTTTTTCTTTTTTTAATTTGTTTGCTAAGGCAATCCCATCGGCCACGCCCATTTGTGGGCCTAAATGCGAAATCATGCCAACAATTTTGTATTGTTGCGAGCCAAAGTGAAATGAACGGTCGCGGCCCTGTGTAAAGCCGCCCGGTTTACCTTGAAATTGAGAAAATAAACGGTTTAAAGGAATTTGTCGTGTAGTAAAAACACCCAAATTTCGGTGCATGGGAAGAATGTATTCATCGTTTGATAATGCAGAGGCCACTCCAACTGAAATGGCTTCTTGTCCGATGCCGCTAAACCATTTTGCAATTTTACCTTGACGCAAGAGGAGCAACATTTTTTCTTCTATCATGCGCGGCTTAAGAATTTGGTGGTAAAGTTCCAACAAAGCGGCGTCTTTGTATTTTTTACGTTCGAATTTAATGGGTGTTTCTGCTGTAATCATTTGCTGTATTAATTAATCAAAATATTAAATCCAAATCCAAAGTTAATCCAACTCATGATGTATTTGTTGTGATGGCCCTGCACCAAATCACTTGCGGCTTGAAAATGCGCTAAATGTGGGGCTTTTGGATCGAAATGATAGAGTAGGTTGTTGTAGGAAATCATCAATGAAAAACTCAATAAATCTTCTGCAATAAAATTGACTGAAAATTCGGGCTGCACAAAAGCCCCGCTAAAATTTTTGCCTACAAAGGGTTGGTTTTTTAGGGAACTATCTCGAATCACATTTTTGTAACCGGCAAAAGAATAACCGGCATTAAGGGCATAAGAGAAATAGCCAATGTCGGAGAAAAACTGATCATAACCAATTTTCAAAAAGCCTGAGTTAATCATCAATTTGGTATCGTAGGGAATGGCAGCCTTAGCAGTCACTTGGTTGAGGAAAATTAATTTGTTGTTTTGAAAAAATGAATTTTGGTATCCGATGCCGGCATAAAAGTTTTGAAACAGCCTGACATTAGCACTTAAGTTTGATTCTACTACACCTGTAAAACAAGTGCTGAACAATTTACTTGTTATGGCTTTGGGAATACCAACATTACCGCGAATAGTAAACGCCGCACTTTGTTTGGGTTTGGTTTGTGCATTTAATTGCCAAGAGAAACCCAAGCACAATAATATTACAATTGGCCTCATAGAGTGCTTAAAGGTAATTGATTTATGGACAAGAAAAAGCCGTTGCCTAATAGCAACGGCCTAATTTATTCCTATCATGGATTAATGTCCACCATGAATCACCTTTTTTTGTTTGTGTTTGGTGATTTGGCTTCTTATTGCTTCGCAGGCCAAATCTGTTGCCTCCTCAAAAGAAGCACATTGTTTTTTGGCAAAAAACTCTTGTCCTTTACCGGTCATTCTAATTTCTGAAATTTTGTTTTCAGCATTGCTGCTTTTATCTAAACGGAGCGTGATTTCACTTGTGATTATACCGTCATAAAATACATTCAATTTTTCAACTTTTTCAGTTACAAAGTCGAGTAATTTTCTGTCGGCATCAAAGTGCACGGATTGGATGTTGATAGTCATATTTTTCCTCCTTTTTTCTTTTACTCACCCGACCTTGGGTGAGCTTGTTTATATGATTT
>JBAXXZ010000602.1:0-1614 GCA_037127575.1 Bacteroidota bacterium
GCGCCTTGGCCTTGCTTACCAATTCCCCTAAACTTTCTATTCTTTTTAGTGAATTAAAATCGAGGGTAAAAATTACATCGGCGTTTTGAATTGCTTTGGTCACTTTGCTGGCATCACTTTCAAAGTTGATTACTTGCTTATTGCCGGGTAACCAATATAAAAACTCAGGGTATGCATTTGGTACAATTACCTTGCATTTTTTCCCTAAGGCAGTTAAAAAATGGCTCAAAGCCAAACAACTGCCCATGGCATCACCGTCCGGACTCCAATGGGCCAAAATAACTATTTGTTCGCTTTTCCTTAACAGGGCTTTAAACTTGTGGAATGAATCTTTACGCATAATTTCAGTTACAAGGGTAAATTTAGGCTTTAGGGTACAAAAAACCACCAAAATCGCAAAATAATTTGCGTTAAATATATTTTTTTAGCTATATTTGCCCCTCTAATTTTAAAACAAAAAAATTAAACATGTTAATAGTACAAATTAAAGAAGGTGACAACATCGAAAAAGCGCTTAAAAAGTATAAGAAGAAATTCGAAAAAACAGGCGTGGTAAAGGAATTACGCGAACGTTCAAAATTCACTAAACCGTCTATTCGTCGTCGCGAAACTGTTATTAAAGCCGCTTATAAGCAAAAATTGCAAATCGGCGCTATCGAAAAATAGTAGCTAATTTATTTTAAATATATTGCAATCCTAATTTGAAATTATTAATTTCGAGTTAGGATTTTTTATTGTTAAATGGTGGATGGTGTTGTTAACGGATTTTATACCTACTTAAACCTTCAAAAACGGTTTAGCCCGCTAACCTTGAAGAGTTACCAATCAGACCTTAATCAGTTTTTCGCTTTTATAGAATCTGAAATAATTACCAAAGAATTAAGTGGCATTCATCATCAGCACATCAGAGGTTATATTGGCCAGTTAATGCAAGATGGTTTATCACCAGTTAGCGTAAACCGTAAACTCAGTACCTTAAAATCTTTCTTTAAATACGCCCTTAAATCCGGCCACATCAGCATCAATCCTGCACAAAAAGTAATTGGTCCAAAAAAACCAAAACGCCTGCCTGTATTTGTTGAAGAAGCCCAAATGGATAAAATATTTAATGAATTGCAATTTGAAAACGATTTCGAAAACAACCGAAATAAATTGCTTGTGGATGTATTATATCAAACCGGTATTCGAAGGGCTGAGTTAATTGAAATTAAAGAAACTGATGTTGATTTATACGGACTAAAACTAAAAGTACTTGGCAAAAGAAATAAAGAACGCATTATTCCTTTTGGCTTAGGGCTTAAGCGAAGTATTCAAAATTATTTAAACGACAAAAAAGCAAACAATTTAAATAACCCTTGCCTTTTTGTAAGTAAAAAAGACCAACGTTTGAGTCCACAAAGCGTTAATAAAATCGTGAATACCATTTTAGCCATGGTTACCACGAATAAAAAGAAAAGTCCACATGTTTTGCGCCACAGTTTTGCCACCAATTTATTAAATAACGGGGCCGATTTAAATGCAGTGAAGGAGCTTTTGGGACATGCCAATTTATCGGCCACCCAAATATACACCCACAATACCATCGAGAAATTAAAAAAATCATATAAACAAGCT
>JBAXXZ010000603.1:0-1614 GCA_037127575.1 Bacteroidota bacterium
GTCAACACGAAATTGAGCGATACAACCAACTCATTGAAGATTTTACTGACAGCAGTATTTTTAAACCCAAATTACATGCTTCCGAAGCCGACATCACCTCAGTAAAACATCTAACAGAAAAACCCTTCATTTGCATAGCCCCTGCATCTGCATGGTTTACCAAACAATTGCCTGCTGAAAAATGGATCAACTTAATTCAACATTTAAGTCCTGATCAAAATATTTATTTACTCGGTGGCCCCTCCGATAAAGACCTGGGTGAAAACATTAGGGCCGGCGCCAAAGTAACAAACATCAGCAACCTTTGCGGCACGATTTCTTTCCTGCAAACATATGCCCTCATGTCGAAAGCACAAATGAACTACGTAAACGACAGTGCCCCATTGCATTTGGCCTCCGCTTCCAATGCACCTGTTACCGCTTACTTTTTATCCACTGTGCCACTTTTTGGTTTTGGTCCACTTTCCGACAACAGCACCGTAAAAGAAGTTCGCACACTCAATTGTCGACCATGCGGCATTCACGGCTTTAAAACCTGCCCGCAAGGCCATTTTAAGTGTGGTCACGACATGCAGGTATAATCAGCACAGCAACAATATCAACAGCCATTGTTAAAATAAAAAGACCCCCATTGTGTATAATCTCAGATAAGTGCTTAAATTTATCTTTATTAAAAAACTTGTATGAATATGACTAAAAAATTAAAGTTCGCTTTTTTGTTTCTCATTCTATGCGCAGGCCTTAAAGCCAATATCACAAAAAACGACACTGTAATTTGTCCGATCGACGGCGAAAAAATCATTTTTAAAATCACCACCGGCCTCAATACTTGGGGCTCATACACCGATATGCAAAAAACCGGTACCATGGGCGACTATTATGAGCAAATCATTAATACCTGTCCTAAATGCCATTTCTCGGGTTACATCGAAGATTTCAGGAAAACTTACAAAGAGGAAGTGCTTAAATACATCATTGATTACGCAGCCACCTTAAAAGACCGTAAACTCGATGAAGTAAGCCAATGCGAAATGGCCGGCGAAATTTTAAGCATACAAAAAGCCGATAACCGCGATATTGCTTATGCTTATTTAGTGGCTTCATATCAATTACGTATGAACGATTCATTAAAAGAAAAAAGAAAAGACCTTCAACGCAGGGTGATTGAATATTACGACCAAGCCATTCAAATGAAAGAATACGACGAAAATGAAAAAGCCTCGTATTTATTTTTGGTAGGCGACATGTACCGCCGAGTGGGCGATTTCGAAATGGCATTAAAGTACTACGATAAATCAGCCGCCGAAAAGAAAAAGCACAAATGGGTAAAAAACGCCCTCGAACAAATGCGCCCACTGGCTGAGAAAAAAGACGATAACAACAAGATTTAAACGCTCCAATGCCTTCTCATTTTTTGGGCGCCCCCGCCTGCGCATTGCCAACATCTTTTGTAGGCAGGCGGTCGGTTCATTCCGGGCTCCGCTACGCGCCGGTTTTTTCGGGCAAGAAAGAACAGCTTGCCCGAAAAGAACTACCCCTGCATGCACCTGACGCAAACTGCGGTTCTTAAACAATTAAATCAAATATCATTGATTGCCTAATGCAGTCCTAATA
>JBAXXZ010000604.1:0-1613 GCA_037127575.1 Bacteroidota bacterium
GGTCCATTTATGACCTTGCCCATGGTGATTGGCATGATGAACGGTCCTTATTTCTTATATGCCTGGATTGCCGGTGCTGTTTTATCATTTGTAGATGCAATGGTTTGGAGCGAATTAGGTGCCGCCTTTCCAAAAGCAGGAGGATCCTACAATTTTTTAAAAGAAGCTTACGCCGATAAAGGGGCCGGTGGATTAATGAGCTTTTTATTTGTTTGGCAAACCATGATACAAGCGCCATTGGTGATTGCCTCTGCATCCATTGGATTTGCGACCTATTTATCCTATCTATTGCCTTTAAGTGCTTTGGCCTCAAAAGCGGTGAGCGGTGGCGTGGTAATATTAATCGTGATACTATTATACCGAAAAATTGAAGACATTGGTAAAATTAGTGTCTTTCTTTGGGCTGGTGTGTTGTTCACCTTAATTTGGATCATTGCAGGCGGACTGGCGCATGGCCACTTCACAGAACCTTTGCAGCACATGAATGATGGCCTTCAGCTTAATTACGGATTTATGGCGGCCATGGGCTTTGCAGGTGTAAAAAGCATCTACAGCTACTTGGGCTATTATAACGTTTGCCACCTTGGTGCTGAAATTAAAAACCCACATAAAAACATTCCGCGCAGTATGTTTCTATCCATTGCCGGAATTGCCATTTTATATTTGGCCATGAATGTTAGCGTAACAAGCGTTATTCCATGGCAGGAAGCCAAAGACAGTCAATTTGTTATTTCACTATTTATGCAACGCCTGGCAGGTAATACCGCTGCAAATATTGTCACTTGCCTTATTTTGTGGGTTGCTTTTGCCTCTGTTTTTTCAGCCACTTTGGGCTATAGTCGAATCCCTTATGCGGCGGCGGTCGACGGCGCCTTTTTTAAAGTGTTCGCCAAACTTCATCCTACACGACAATTTCCGCACATCTCATTATTGGTTTTGGGCGCTGTTGCTTTTGTGTTTAGTTTGCTTTTCCGTTTAAGTGATGTGATTAGTGCTATTCTCGCTATGCGCATACTGGTGCAATTTATTGGCCAATCCATCGGCTTGTTGATTTTACGCAAAACACGTTCATCCGAAAGCTTTCCTTACAAAATGCCCTTTTTTCCTTTACCCATTTACCTTGCCATCCTTTTATGGCTCGGCATTTTAATTTCTACAGGTTACAAAATGGTATTACTGGGCATAACGGTTATTAGCTTAGGTATAGTTGTTTATTATATCAAAGAAAAAAGAATTTCTAAAAATCCAATGCCATAAATAATTAATTAAACTATCGTTAAACAAATGAAAAAAATATTCTTCTTCCTTTTTATCTTTGTCATTAAACAATTTTCGGCTCAAAATAATGCCGCGGAAATTCTTCAAGCATTAAAAAAATTAAATTGTGTTGGTTCAGCACTTTACATTGCTGCACACCCCGACGATGAAAACACCCGGCTGCTTGCCTATCTTGCGAAAGAAAAAAATTTACGCACTGCTTATTTATCAATTACCCGCGGTGATGGTGGACAAAACCTAATTGGCAAAGAACAAGGTGAAGCTTTGGGCTTAATACGTACACAGGAATTATTGGCTGCTCGCAGAACCGATGGCGCCGAGCAGTTTTTTACACG
>JBAXXZ010000605.1:0-1613 GCA_037127575.1 Bacteroidota bacterium
ACTATCGTTGAGTTTACAGCTAAAACAATGGATGTTATTTGTCTCGAGATGATACGAATGCGCAGTACTTTGGGCAGCACTTGTAAATGAAATCTCCCACTTTTGCTCTTGAAAAACTTTGATCAATTGCAACAAACGTGTTCCGGCCGCAGAGGAAGCGGGTTCGGGCCATACAGCACCAATAATTAAAACTTTAAATGGCATCATGCAAAATTAAAGTAAAGCATAATTTTTTAATTGCACTTATTGTTTGATGATTTTTCCGTCTTCCATCACAATGGTCCTGCGACTTTTGCCGGCAAATTCCATGTCGTGCGTTACAATCAACATGGTTTGATTACTTTCTTGCGTGAGTTGATTAAAAATATCAAAAACGATTTCACTGTTTTTTTTATCCAAATTGCCGGTTGGTTCATCGCCCATAATGATATCAGGATCATTAATCAAAGCGCGGGCGATGGCAACCCTTTGTTTTTCTCCGCCTGATATTTGGTTGGCCATTTTTAAAGCAAGCTGATCAATGTTCAGTCTTTTTAAGCGTTCCATGGCCCGGTGCTCCACTTCCTTTTCACTGTATTTACCAAGCTTTAAGCCGGGTAACATCACATTGCGCAACACCGTAAATTCATACAACAAATAGTGAAATTGAAATACAAATCCAATTTTTTCATTTCGAACTGCTGCGAGTTCAACTTCTTTTTTACCGCTCATTAATACATTGTCGATGTACAACTCGCCTTGGTAATCGGTGTCCATTGTCGATAAAATATATAACAGCGTTGATTTGCCGCAACCCGACTTGCCCACTACTGAAGTAAACTCACCCTTGTTGATTTTAAAATTAATGTCCATTAACACCGGCGCATCTACCGGATCGTGGAAATATTTTTGAATGCCTTTGGCTTGTAAAATAATTTCTTCCATTTTATTTGCCTCTGATAATAACAACGGGATCAACCTTTCCTGCTTTTTTAGAAGGAAAGTAACCGGCGAAGTAGGTGGTGATTAATGAAAAAACAAATCCAATAATGTAAAAGAAAAGGTTGTAGTTAACGGGAAATGTAGTAATGGTGGGCAATGCAGCTGTATTAAAAGGAATGTTATCCACCACATTTGAAAGCAAAAATCCAAATAACAAGCCCGCCAGTCCGCCAAAAAAACCGATGCTCAAAGCAATGAACATAAAAATGCGTTTTACATCCTTGCCTGCAAATCCGGTGGCTTTTAAAATAGCGATGGATTCCATTTTTTCGAAAATCATCATGTTTAAAATATTGTAAATGCCAAAGCCGGCAACAATGAGCAAAGTGATGCCTACCGCATAAGAGATGATTGAACGCACGCTGCTGCCTGTTTCAAATTGTGAATTGGCAGTTTGAATGTCTTCGGCATCACAACCGTAAAGTTGTGCATATTCTTTGGCCATGGCCGGCGCTTGTTTGATGTCTTTTAGTTTTACTTGAATATCGGTGATGTATTGATTGCCCTTGCCCAATAATTTTTGTGTGGTGTTGATGGAAGCAAAACTTTGTACTTTGTCCAAATCCATGATGCCGGATTGAAAATAGCCCACCACCTTTAATGAAAATCGCTCGCCCTGTGATGTGGTGATA
>JBAXXZ010000606.1:0-1613 GCA_037127575.1 Bacteroidota bacterium
GTTTAATACAACCAATCGTAAAAACTGTAGGGTGTTTGATATCTGAAAAGGAGTAAAAATATTTTAAGTGAATGCCAAAGGGTACAATTTCGCAAGGCTTTTTGGTGTACAGACTTACTTCACGTTGAAGGATGCTAGATGTGGCGCAGATTTTTTTTGCTCTAAAAAAAACAAGATTTAGAATCCATTTTTGAAGATGACCTTTTTTCGGAAATTGCATTACATCGCTACCCCAAACAGAAACCACCAATGGTTTAAAAAATGAAAGCGCTGCGAGAAAACCGTAACTTGATGCATATTGGGCATGTACAATATTGGGTTTAAATCGACGAATCGAAATAATTAGCTGTGGAAGTAATAAAAGGTATTCGAGTTTAGACCACCAAGAGTTTTTTTGGCGTTTTTTTGCTTGCCTTAGGCAGTGCACATTCGCGAGCTGCTTATACCAATTGGTATCAGCCGCGTTAAATGAAAATATGGCAATTTCGATGTTGTTTTCGCTTAATCCCATGACCCATTTTTGGGTGTGGGGGGAATTGATGTCGGCTAAAATTAATACGCGAAGACGCTCGTTCATATGTGTAAGACACTATAAACGGTTCGGGGTTTAATGTGGTATTTTTAATATCGGTGAAGCAGCAATTAAATGCGGTGTTTATTTCTTATAGCGGAATATTGCCGTGTTTTTTCTTTGGCAATTTATCCACTTTATTTTCCATCATCTTAAACGCCTTAATTAATTTGATACGGGTTTCAGCCGGTTCAATCACTTCATCAATAAAGCCGCGTTCGGCAGCGCGATATGGATTGGCGAACATCGATTGGTATTCGGTTTCTTTTTCTTTCCATTTGGCATCCTTGTCTTTGGCTGCAGCGATTTCATTTTTAAAAATAATTTCGGCAGCACCTTTCGCACCCATTACTGCAATTTCGGAACTCGGCCATGCAAAGTTCATGTCGGCACCTATGTGTTTGCTGTTCATTACATCGTAGGCGCCACCGTATGCTTTACGGGTAATGACGGTGATACGCGGAACGGTTGCTTCACTAAAGGCATACAATAATTTGGCACCATTGGTGATGATGGCATTCCATTCTTGGTCGGTGCCCGGTAAAAAGCCCGGAACGTCTTCAAATACCAACAATGGAATATTAAAACTATCGCAAAAACGCACAAACCTTGCTGCTTTTGTAGAAGAGTGAATATCGAGAACGCCGGCTAATACGGCTGGTTGATTGGCTACAATGCCAATGCTTCTTCCTGCTAAACGGGCAAAACCAACCACAATGTTTTCAGCGAAGTTTTTATGGACTTCAAAAAAAGTATCGTTATCAATAACCTTTTCAATCACTTCACGAATGTCGTATGGTTGATTGGCATTTTCGGGAATGATGTTGTTTAATTCAGCGCGGCGCTCGTCGCCCATTTGGTAAGGCAAAGCAGGTGCTTCTTCTTCACAATTTTGGGGCACATACGATAACAAAGTTTTTAAATATTGAATGGCCTCCAATTCATTGGCACATGCAAAATGGGTCACTCCGCTTTTGGTGGCATGTGTCATTGCGCCGCCCAGTTCTTCGCTGGTGACTTCTTCGTGTGTAACGGTTTTTAC
>JBAXXZ010000607.1:0-1608 GCA_037127575.1 Bacteroidota bacterium
GTTTTAATAAGTCTGCTGCCGATTTTCCGCTCTTAGGATTGAGTCTTAAATCCAATGGCCCTGCTACTTTAAAAGAAAAACCACGTTCAGGATTATCAATCTGCATCGATGATACACCCAAATCGGCCAAAATAAAATGCAAAGGTCCTGAAGTATTTATCAAATGATCCAAAGTAGAAAAGTTCATTTTTTGAATCACAATTTTGTCTTCACCAAATCCCTGCAAAGCCAATCGTGCCTTTGTTTTCGGCAATTCAATAGGATCCACATCACCCGCGTACAACAAACCGCCGGGTTGAATTTTATTCAGTAAAGCCAAACTATGACCGCCGTAACCCAAGGTGGCATCAAAACCTATTTCGCCCGGCTGTGGATTTAAATATTGTAAAATTTCATCCACACAAATCGAACGGTGCATGCCCGCAGGCGTACGGCCTTGTTCCAAAACTTTGGCAACATCAGCGGCATACTGTTCAGGCGATAATTCCTTGTACTTTTCTTGAAAGCTTTTGGGATGTGTGCCTTTGTATCGCTGGCGCCTTTCGTGTTTTGGTTTTTCATCGTCCATACCGTAAAGCTAATCTTTAATTATTGAACCAAAAATTGGGAATAATGCAGATTGATTTAAGCAATCAAGTGTTTTTGGGCGCCTTAACGCGCTTTCATTCCAAGCTTGCTAACAAAATAAAATGCCTGTGCGCTGCGGTGGCTTTTGCTATCGCTTCAGTTCGGGCAAGCCCCCTCCTCGCTGCTACGGCATTTTTTATTTTGTTACACAAGGCTTTCCATTCAATCGCTGGCGCTTCTTGATATTTAATTTTATTGAAAATGCTGATGATTTGAATTTCTCGAAATGAGAATGCCGGAATTGTTTTAAGCTGCTTATTTTTTTGTACAGAAAAATCACTTAATTGATTTCCAATACATACAACCAATATCGCTTTCCAAAACGGGGATCAATTTCTTTTTTAATTTTAAATCCCATCGATTCATACAAATGCCTTGCGTTTGGCATCATTTCGGAAGTATGCAAGGCAATGGTTTTTTCATTCATTTGTTTGGCGTATTGAATGCAATGTTGTGTGAGTGTTCGAGCTATGCCTTTTCCACTGTGCTGGGGATGCACACTCACCATACGAATCACCGACCAATCTTTTTCAAACACATCAAAAGCATTGCCGCTTCGAATTATAAAAGCCATGCCAATAATGCTGTCTTCAAAAGTACTTGCAAAACATTTGGCATGTTTCAATAAATGCACATACCTCGATTCATCATTTAAAGCAGTTTCGAGTGCATTTCTACCTTGCTCGCTCAACTGTTCGAAGTGCTTCGAAAAGGCAATAAAACCAAGCTGCTTAAGCTGTTCTAAATCGGCTTCATTGGCTTCACGGTAAACATAATGATTCAACATAATTCTTTTTAAAACAAATGAATTGAATAAAATTACAAATATTTTTTTTGCAATGGGCAGATGTTTCTAATTCTTGGATGTAAAAAAAGATAAAATACATACGGCCTGATCGTGTTCTCACGCATTCAATCAATGGCAAAAAAAATCCTTTTAAAATTTAAGCTTGAACTCAAATTTTAAAAGGTAATTTTTTA
>JBAXXZ010000608.1:0-1599 GCA_037127575.1 Bacteroidota bacterium
AAGTTATACCCTATTTTTCCCTAATTTTGAGTCTCTTTTAAAAATATGACAAAGATAAAATTTGGTACCGATGGTTGGAGGGCAATAATTGCACTCGATTTTACAGTGGATAATGTGGCCAGAGTAACGGAGGCTACTGCAAAGTGGTTAACAAAGCAGTTTCAACACCCTTCGGTGGTGTTGGGTCACGATTGCCGTTTTGCCGGTGAATTATTCGCCGAAACTACCGCCAAAGTGTTTATCGCGAATGGGGTAAAAGTGTTTTTGGCCAAAGATTTTGTCAGCACCCCAATGATTTCGCTCGGAGCCGTAAAATACAAAACCAATTTGGGTATCATTATCACCGCCAGTCATAATCCGCCTTCATACAATGGTTACAAAATTAAAGGTGCTTATGGCGGCCCTTTAACCCCCGAACATGTTCAAGAAATTGAGGATGTTATTCCCGAAAAAGCAGAATCTACTTGGCAAACTATCAACTTAAAAGATGCAGCAAGCAATGGCATGTTGATGGATGCACCATTTGAGGACATGTACATTCAACATGTGGAACAAAATTTCGACTTGCCCGCCATTAAAAACGCAAATTTAAATTTGGCTTATGATGCCATGTTTGGCGCAGGCCAGCGTGTAATGCAGCGCCTGTTTCCTGAAATTCACCAATTACATTGTGATAACAACCCCGGATTCCACGGTCAAGCGCCGGAACCGATTCATAAAAATTTATTGGAGTTTAGTAATTTTATTAAATCCAAAGGCAATATTTCTTGCGGTTTAGCCACCGATGGCGATGCCGACCGTATTGGACTTTACGACAGCGAAGGAAATTTTGTGGATTCGCACCACATTATTTTATTATTGATTCATTATTTGGTGAAATACAAAAACCAAAAGGGCAAAGTGGCTGTAGCATTTAGCACCACCGTAAAAATTAAAAACATGTGCGCGCATTATGGTTTGCCTTTGGATGTGGTGAAAATCGGATTCAAATACATTTGCAGCATCATGGTAAATGAGGATGTTTTAGTGGGTGGAGAAGAAAGCGGCGGTATTGCCATTAAGGGCCACATCCCTGAACGCGACGGTATTTGGATGGGGATTACCATTTGGGAATTTATGGCCAAAACAGGCAAGTCATTACACGAATTAATTGAAGAGGTGTATGCCATCACCGGAACATTTTGTTTCGAAAGAAATGATTTGCACATCGACGAATCCATCAAACAAAAAGTGTTGCACAATTGTAAAAACGGACTTTACACGGCTTTTGGAAAATACAAAGTGAGTCGCGTGGAAGACCTCGATGGCTTTAAATTTTTCTTCGACGACAATACTTGGATGATGATTCGTGCTAGCGGAACAGAACCTGTACTTAGGGTTTACGCTGAAGGCGCCACCAAAGAAATTGCCAATGAAATTTTAGACGAAACAAAAAAAGTACTCTTGGCTTAATCAGCTTTCTTATTTTTCTTTTATTGTAATATTATCTAATTCATAAGTACAGGCCCCCAAGGCCGTACTTGTGTATTTAAAGGCAAGATGCACATTGGCTGTTTGAAATGTTTTTAAGGATACATCGCCTGAAGTAGTCCATACATA
>JBAXXZ010000609.1:0-1597 GCA_037127575.1 Bacteroidota bacterium
CTTGTCCCACAATATCAGAAAAATCATTTTCCGCATTTGGGTTGTTGTTTTCATTTTTTATTTTCCTTTCAAATTTTTGTATCCTATTTTTTTGAATTCCATTATTTTCTTTTTCCAAGTGATCAATAATCTCCTTCAATTTTTACCGTTTCTCCTTTACTGTTTTCAACACTAACGGTTACATCTTTGCCGTTGTTCTTTACACCGGTTACTTTGTGTTTTAATAGAAACTCAAAACCCAAATTTTTCTTGAGCACCCTTTGCAATTCTTTGCTCAAGGCGCCGTCCATGCCGGGTATAATGCGGTCCATGAATTCAATAACGGTTACTTTACTACCCAATCTGGCATATACACTGCCCAATTCTAAGCCTATTACACCGCCGCCAATTACCATCAAGTGTTTAGGTACTTCGGTCATCTCCAATGCTTCGGTTGAAGTAATCACACGCTTTTTATCAATTTCAATGCCGGGTAATGTAGAAGGTTTTGAACCGGTTGCCAAAATCGTTTTGCCGCTTTCAATTTGTTCCTTACTGCCATCCGATTTTAAAATCTCAATATGGTTTTTGTCAACAAATGTACCATGACCTGTATACACAGTAATTTTGTTTTTTTTCATCAAAAAATTAATGCCGTCAACTGTCATTTTAATCACCCCGCGCTTGCGCTCAATCATTTGTTTGATGTTTACTTTCGGCGCTTCAATATCAATACCATGTTCTTCAAAATGATGAACGGCATTGTAAAAATGTTCACTCGAATCCAATAAGGCCTTCGATGGAATACAACCCACATTTAAACAGGTACCGCCTAAAGAAGCATATTTTTCAATTAAAGCAGTTTTCATACCTAACTGTGCGCAACGAACTGCGGCCACGTATCCACCCGGACCACCTCCAATTATTGTTACATCAAATTTTTCCATATAAAAAAAGACTTGTTTGTTATGTTTTATGTGTGAATTTACGATTTATTTTTGCTGATTTCTGTTTTTTAAATGATCTGCTTCATCGTTGTTTGATGCGCAAAAGTACCCATACAAATAGCATACAAATGGTAATTATGGAAGCGCCATACGACAAAATATCACCGAATCTGGAAAAGAAAGTTAATTCTTTATTACCCATTATTTTCTTTTCAATCACAGCCTCTTTCCACCAATTGGTTTGATTCGAAATTTGACCAAACTCATCAATAAAACAACTGATGCCGGTATTCGCACAGCGGGCTATTTGTCGTCTGTTTTCAATGGCCCTTAATTTGGCGTAGTTTAAATGCTGCACAAAACCCGGGCTGTCATTCCACCATCCGTCGTTGGTGATGATAAATATATAATTGGCGCCTAATCGTATATATTCCGTAACATAATCTGCAAAAATGCTTTCATAACAAATTACAGGTGCAATAGCATTGTAATGAACTGAATCCCATAATACACCTCTTTTTTCTTGTATACCCAAACTGCCCATGGTGCCACCTAAATTAATGGCCAGTTTTTCCAACGGTTTCATCAATGCAGGAAAAGGCATCCTTTCAACGCCGGGCACCAATTTCGATTTGTGGTACACCTGCACGCCCGCACTGTCAATTTGAATG
>JBAXXZ010000610.1:0-1590 GCA_037127575.1 Bacteroidota bacterium
TATGTATCCAAATCAATATAAATTGGATTTGAATGTGAAGGGGTTGTTATTGTCGATTTTGATCATGTTGATTTTTATGCCCATACAATCGGGCTTTGAAGAAGCTGTGTTTAGGGGTTATTTGATGCAAGGTTTTGCTTTGTGGTTTAAGAATGGCTGGATGGCTTTGTTGATGACCTCATTGCTTTTTGGTTTGGCGCACATGAGTAATCCTGAAGTGGGTGAATATGGTTGGCCCATGATGCTGAGTTACTATGCTTTTTTTGCTTTGTTTATGGGGGCCATAACTTTGTTGGATGAAGGCTTGGAACTGGCCATGGGTGTTCATTTGGCAAACAACATGATGGCAAGCGTGATGGTTTGTTCGGATCATTCGGTAATAAAAACCTATTCGATTTTTACTGAATCGAAAGGTCAGCCTACTTTTGAGTTATTGATTTGGTTATTATTTGCAACGCTGGTGTTTTTTATTTTTAAGAAAAAATATGCTTGGAAAAATTTTACTTTAATACTTAGATAATGAAGAGAAAAAATAATATCACTTTGCTTTTTGTCATTGTGTCGATGTTGGCCATAGCAGATGCGCCTTACAGATACCGTGTTGATTTGGTAAATGTGGTGAACGACAAGGTAACGGTGGTGTTAACGCCGCCTAACATAAAAGAAAGTGAAATTGATTTCCGTTTTCCTGCCATGGTACCCGGTACTTATGAAGTGTATGACTTTGGAAGATTTATTTCGAACTTAAAAGTGACAGGTAAAAATGGGATTGAAATTAAAGTGAGCAAAACAGATGTTAACACTTATCACTTTTCGCCTGCGAATGAAATTGAGTCGATACAATATCAAGTTGATGATACTTTTGATAAATGTGATTTACCAAAAACGAAAGAGAAAATAATTTTTGAACCGGGTGGCAGCAATTTTGAAGCAGGTAAAAATTTTGCCATGAATTCGCACAGCATGTTTGGTTATTTTAGCGGATACATGAACGCGGCTTTCGAATTAAGTTTTCAAAAACCGACGGGTTTTTACCCATCCACCGGTTTGTCGGATATTACGATAGGCGAAGCGAATGATGTGATAAAGGTAAGTGGTTACCACAATTTGGCTGATGCGCCGATTTTGTATTTTAAGCCCGATACAGCCACAATACAAGTTGCGAATACCAAAGTATTGGTGTCGTGTTATTCTCCCAATAAGTTAATTAACTCGGGATTTATAGCACGCACCATAAACACCATGTTAAATGCACAAAAGGATTATTTGGGCGGTGATTTACCGGTTAGCAAGTATGCCTTTTTATTTTATTTTAGCGATAAACCAACACAGTCAGGCGCCAGCGGTGCTTTAGAACATTCTTATTCTTCGTTTTATGTATTGCCTGAGTACGACAGTTTAAGCATGGAACAAACCTTGCGCGATGTAACGGCACATGAATTTTTTCACATCATTACCCCATTAAATATACACGCGAAAGAAATTGGTGAATTTGATTTTAACCGTCCACAGATGAGTGAGCATTTGTGGTTGTATGAGGGTATGACGGAGTATGCAGCGCACCATGCACAATTAAAAGGTGGCATTATT
>JBAXXZ010000611.1:0-1583 GCA_037127575.1 Bacteroidota bacterium
GCTTTTAATTCTTCCTGAAGTTTATCGCCTTTGGCTAATACTCCTTGAATTAAAATTTGCGTGAAGCTTTGACGGTGGTTATTCCATTTTTGATAGCCTTTACGACGTTTCTTTTTGAAAATAATCACTTTGTCACCTTTAACGTGACTAATTACTGTGGCTGCTACTTTAGCGCCATCTACCGTAGGGTTTCCAACTGAAATTTTTCCATCGTTGTCTAATAAGAAAACTTTGTCAAATTCAATTTTCTCGCCCTCGTTAGCCTCTAGGCGGTGAACGTAAACTTTGTTTCCACGTTCCACTTTAAATTGTTGCCCGGCTATTTCTACAATTGCGTACATTTAATTTGGTTTTTAATTGTTAATAAATTCCTTTAAAAAGGGATGCAAATATACTCAATTCTTAGTAAAGTGCAAATTTTAGTCGCGATTAATCAAATAAACACTCATGATAATGGCCACAATGCTCAAAATCTGAGCCATATTCACGCTCTCACCGTCAAAAACACCCCAAAGTACCGCCACAATGGGAATTAAATAGGTACAACTGCTTGCAAACAGCACTCCGGCCTGCCTTATGAGCACATTATAAAAGATAACCGACAAGGCTGTGCCTATCATTGCTAGGATACAAATATACCCTAAAGAACTAAGTGCCTGAGGCTCAGTTGTTAAATGTGTGGTGAATTCGGTAAAACCAAACAAATAAACCAAAGCAACCGGACCCGTAAAGCTAAAAGCCCACACCGTTGCCGTAACCGGATTTAAATCGCTCAAAAATTTCCTTATTCCATTTACGCTAATGGCATAACAAATGGTGGCAATTATGACCAACAAACTGTAACTGATGTTCTGAAAGGTATTGTCGGTCTTATCAAAGATCATCAAACAAGAGGCGGATATAAAGCCAATAATAATGCCGGTGATCTTAATACCCGATGGCTTAGCCTTTAACCAGATGACTGAAACCAGAATGGTGAAAAAAGGCGTAAGCGCATTGAGCATACCGGCCAAACTGCTACTGATCTCGGTTTCGGCCTTAGTGAATAAAAAGGCGGGGATTAAATTCCCAAAAACACCCATAATGAGTAGTCCGGGTAAATATTTCTTCAGATCAATTTTATGGTGTTTGATATAAAATGGAATTAAAACCAAAAAGGCAATGGAGATGCGCATGGCGGCTACTTCATCACTGCTAAAGGCTTCCATGCCCCGTTTCATAAGAATAAAAGAACTTCCCCAAACAAGGGCTAATCCAATGAGGATGATCCAGGAAATAGTTTTTGATTTCATTTTGGGTTGCTTAAATTAGTTAGTTAGTTGAAAAATTAGCCCTTTTTTAATTGCGTGGCAAATGTAGAGCATTGTTTTCTTATTCAGCCTAATAAGGCTTAATTTTTTGAAGGTGAAATAATACCGTACCTTCGTGCGCAATATTAAATTATGATAGAAACAGGCAAAATAAACACCTTACGGGTGATTCGTGAAACTAGTGTTGGACTGTATTTGGGAGATGATGAGCATAACGAAGTGCTGTTGCCAAATTCGCATATACACGAAAAATATAAAGTAAAAGATAAAATT
>JBAXXZ010000612.1:0-1581 GCA_037127575.1 Bacteroidota bacterium
GGCCATGGTTAAACCAACTGTGGTAAATGAAAAACCATATGCCCACAATTCTCGCACGGCCCCTGCATTTTTAATCGTTGATGCACGTGAATTTGAAAAGGAAAAGAAACGTTTGGTTGAATACATTGCCAAAACCCAGCATCTGGGTTCGGCTTATTTTGAAGGAAGAGAATCACATTCATTCGGTAAATTATCGGCAGCCGAATGGAACAATATGTTTTATAAACACCTCCACCACCACTTGTCGCAGTTTGGCGTTTAATCCGCCATCACCGATATTTCAATGTGTGCGCCTTTTGGTAAGGCACTCACTTGTATGGTTTCACGCGCCGGATAAGGCGACTTAAAATAGCTTTGATACACAGCATTGATTTGGGCAAAGTGTTTAAGGTTGGTGGTGAAAATACTCACCTTATTAATGTTTTGCATTTTTAAATTTGCTGCTTCTAAAATCGCTTTAATATTATTCAATACCTGTTTGGTTTCATTTTCAATCGAACTGCTGTCTAAACCGCCATCGTTTGTTAAGGCAATTTGTCCCGAAACATAAAGCATGCCGCCTGAACGAATCGCTTGACTGTAAGGACCAATAGGCATTGGCGCCTTGTTTGAACAAATCACTTCTTTGCCCTTATTGTCTGAAAAGGCATAAAGTAAAATCACGATAAGAACTAAGAATACTATATTTTTCATTTTAAAATATGTTTGACCAATATACAGATCATTTTAATAATGATATAATTTGGATGAGTAATAGCTATGCCTCCCCCTATGGTTTAGAATTGAAATGGATAAACATGAAAATACTGAATTTTCACCAATCAATTACAACGGTAGTCGTTTGATTTGGATAAATTTTTACTGTATCAACTTTAACCGACATGACCCCCATTTTACGTCTACGTACATAACGCTGTAAACGTTGGGCTTTGGTTTGTTTGGGATCCAAAACAATTGTTGGGGGATAATTAGGCGGGTTATTGGGATTGTAAAAAGGAAATCCACCAAAAACACCACCTCCCCCTTGAACAATTGATCCGTCTTTTGGATTCAAATAACTGATTGTTGAGATGCTAACAATGAGGCTATCTCCCATCTGCGAAGGATTTAATAAGTTGTTGTATTGCACAACAAGAGTACCATTTAATCCCGAAGCATCGATAGTTTGTTCTTGGCTCTCGCCCAATTTTATAAATCCCGAAGTTTTGCCGCTACAAGTGGAACTTAATTGTTGGCCGTAAGCATTGCTTACGGTTAAAAAATAGTCATAGCTATTTCTTGTTTTTAAGCGTTCCTTATCAAAACTACACTCCCCATTGTTGTCAGTTGTGGCTGAGGCAAATGCGTTACATTGAGCATTGGAGCTAAATAATCCGTTTTCTTTCCGTTCAACTAAAACCACCTTACAATCCCTGCATGGTTCATCCAAAGCAGCAATGACCGCTTTAACCTTAATGTTTGTGCCGCGTTTGCAACCCATCATAAATAGGCTCAAAAAAAGAAATGAGAAATATTTTAGTTTATTTTTCAATACAATATAATGTGATTCGTTTGTTCAATTTTATCTGATTTAATTTTAAC
>JBAXXZ010000613.1:0-1570 GCA_037127575.1 Bacteroidota bacterium
GCCATATACCACAGTGCCGATTTTTTTGCCGAAGGTTACCATTATCCAAACATCACTTATAACCTCGATATTTCGAACATGCAAAGTATTGCCGATAATACCTACGACTGCCTGATAGCATGCGATGTATTGGAACATGTGGCCGAAGATCAAAAAGCACTCACGGAAATTAAACGCGTTTTAAAACCAAACGGCATTTGCATCTTAACCGTGCCTCAAAAAGACCATCTAGAAATTACCGATGAAGACCTAAGCATGACCAATGCCGCAGAAAGAGAAAAACGTTTCGGGCAAAGTGATCACTTAAGAATTTATGGTTTTGATTTTATAAACAAAATGCAAGTCGCAGGTTTCAATACCGAAATTGTGGATGAAAAATATTTCGGTAAAGACTTTGTGCAAAAACATGTGCTCTTCCCAGAAATCCTCTCGAAACAGCCAATGGCAACCAATTACCGTAAATTGTATTTTGGCAAAAAATAAATAGGCGTGAAAAACAAATCCAAAATAAGCATCATCACCCCATCCTTTAACCAAGGCCATTATCTTGAAGAAACCATTTTAAGTGTTCTGAACCAAAATTATCCTAACCTGGAATACATCATTATCGATGGTGGCAGCAATGATAACAGTGTTGACATCATCAAAAAATATGCCAATCGTTTACATTATTGGATCAGTGAAAAAGACAATGGCCAAAGCGAAGCCATTAACAAAGGTCTTGCCATTGCAAGCGGCGACATTGTGGCTTGGTTAAACAGCGACGATTTGTATTTGCCCGGCGCACTCGAAACAGCGGCCAATGCTTTTGATGCCAATCCGCATTTGGATATTTTACACGGCCGCTCCATTTTATTCGGTGAAAAAACCAAAGAACAAATCATTGGCTTAAACGAAAGCATTGAAAAAAGTGCCTATTTGGCCGCCATGAAATTTCCACAGCCCTCTTGTTTTTTTTCAAAGCGTATTTTAAATGCTGAGCAAGTGCTCAACACCGAACTGCATTACGCCATGGATTTTGAACTTGTAAGTAAGGCCATTTTAAATAATTGTGAAATCAAAGCCATCCCCGATGTGCTGTCAAAATACCGCATGCATGCTGATTCAAAATCGAACAACGATTTTATTTTTTTAAAAGATTGGGGCCTGGTGGTCTACCAAACACTTCTTTCGTTTGATGCGGGTATAAAATATGCCAATCAATTATTGACCTTAAACTTATTGAATAAAAACCCACACGAAACTTATTCACACAGCATTGCACTCAATGAAGATGAACTGAAAAATATTTTCCTTGAACACCTGCATTTGCAATACCACTACCATTATCGTTTTCATCATTTTAAAATTGCCAAACAAATAAGCCGTTTTTTAAAAACTGAACAGCCACACTACTACCAAAAAATGAATTTTAAAAAATACGATTTAAGAGCAAGCCTTTTGCCTGCTTTTGTTTACCGATTATTGCGGAAGGTATAATCCAAATTTCAAATTGTGATCTTGAATTTTATTTTCTATTTTGTGCTTATTAAAAATCCGAAAGCCCAATATGAATGCCAAAGTACAGAAA
>JBAXXZ010000614.1:0-1570 GCA_037127575.1 Bacteroidota bacterium
AATTTATAGTGAGGAAGAAGGCGCGAGTAAAAACCAAAATAAAAAGTACGATGATGAAATCACCCGATTAAACACTTTTTTTACAGAAGCCAAAGCCTATTGTGCGACTATAACAGCAAGCGAAAAAAACTTGCGCTTTGAATCCATGCACGGCATTTTCGCCGGCACACAAAATTTATACATGCATGCCGATAAACAAAAAGACATTTTAGCCGCAGTATTATTTGCCAAAAGTTTCGGCATTACCAAAACTGTTATAGTAGGGGGGAAAGAAGCCTATAAAATCACGGCCATTTTGAAACAATACAAGATTCCGGTGATGTTAAACCGTGTGAACGACTTACCGGATAACAATGACGATGAGGTAGATTTGGTTTACCGCATGCCTTACCTTTTGCAAAAGGACAGCATTTTGTTTTGTTTGCAATTAGAGGGTGATATGGAAGCCATGCAAAGCCGTAACTTGCCTTTTAATGCAGGTCACGCTGTGGCTTATGGTTTAAGTGAAGAGCAAGCCCTGGCGGCCATTACTTTAAATGCCGCTAAAATATTGGGACTTCAAAATCAAATTGGCTCCCTCGAAAAAGGTAAACTGGCTTCTTTGGTACTAAGCAAAGGCAATCTTTTAGATATTAAAAGCAATGATGTAATTTTGGCTTTTATTGCCGGTAAAACTGTTCAACTATATAACCGACAAACAGAATTATACAATACTTACAAAAAGAAATACCGTTTAAAATAATTTTATGAGCGATTCAAAAATAATTGTTGGCATTACCCAAGGCGACGTAAATGGCATTGGTCTCGAAGTAATTCTTAAAACACTGGTGGAACCAGGTATTGCCGAGATTTGCACGCCGGTACTTTTTAGCTCACAAAAAACAGTGAGTTATTACCGTAAAGTGTTGGGCATGGAGGAATTTAATTTTAATCCCATCCGCGACCTCAGTCAAATTAACCACAAGAAGGTAAACGTATTTGTGTGTTATGAAGAGGAAGTAAACATCGAAATGGGGAAATCAACTGACACAGGTGGAAAATACGCGCTCATCTCATTGCAAAGGGCCACGCAGGCATTGTTAGAAGGACATGTACATGCATTGGTTACCGCGCCCATCAACAAGTTTAACATACAAAGCGAAGAATTTAAATTTGCCGGTCACACCGAATATTTGGCCGAAAAATTAAAGGGTGAAGCCCTTATGCTCATGTGTTCCGAAAACGGTATGCGTGTGGCCATGGTAAGTGGTCACGTGGCTTTAAAAGACGTGGCGTCTAAAATCACCAAAGAGGCCGTGAGTAAAAAACTGAAACAATTACACCATGCTTTAATGGCAGATTTTGGCATTCGTAAACCACGCATCGCGGTATTGGGATTAAACCCACATGCCGGAGATAACGGTTTGCTGGGTACCGAAGATGAAGAAATTATCAAAGCGGCCATTAAAGAAACCGAATTAAGTGGTTTAGTTTACGGTCCTTACGCCGCCGACGGATTTTTTGGCAACGGCACCTTCCGCCAATTCGACGCCGTACTGGTCGATATCGATCATTCGCCGGAAGCCCTGCT
>JBAXXZ010000615.1:0-1566 GCA_037127575.1 Bacteroidota bacterium
CACCGAGGGTTTTCACGGCATGTCATCTTTGTTATACCATGTTCATCGCCCAACACAAGTAAAAGAAATATTAAAAAGTTATTCTGTGGCACCACAAGTGGCCATTGATAAAAACATCAAAGCGCTGCTTTTAAAAGGTTTTGAAATAAAACCTGAGGATGATTTTTTAGCAAGCAGAAAAACATTGCTTTTTAATAGCGATTGTTCGATTGGTTTAGCTGCTCCTCGCAAAAGCCAAAGCACTTACTTCTACAAAAATGCTGATGCCGATGAAATGATTTTCATTCATAAAGGTTCAGGTACTTTAAAAACGTTTATGGGCAACATTGCCTTTACTGAAGGTGATTATTTAATTATTCCCCGGGGAATGATTTTTCAAATGCATTTTAATACAAGCGAAAATCGCCTCTTATATTGTGAAAGCTTCGCGCCCTACTACACCCCAAAACGTTATAAAAACTCGCACGGTCAATTGTTAGAACATTCACCTTTTTGCGAACGTGATTTTAAATTGCCAAGCGAATTGGAAGCACACGATGAAAAAGGAGATTTTATCATTAAAATAAAAAAGGAAAACACCATGCACGAATTGGTGTATGCAACACACCCTTTTGATGTTGTGGGCTGGGATGGATATAATTTTCCGTACGGGTTTTCCGTTCACAATTTTGAACCACTTACAGGTCGCGTGCACCAACCCCCTCCGGTACACCAAACTTTCGAAACAGCCACCTTTGTGGTGTGTAGTTTTGTGCCGCGCTTATACGACTATCACCCAAAAGCCATTCCGGCACCATATAACCATAGCAACATCGACAGCGATGAAGTGTTGTATTATGTTGCCGGCGACTTTATGAGCCGAAACAATATCGAACAGGGCCATATTACGCTTCACCCTAAAGGCATTCCACACGGACCGGCGCCGGGAGCAATGGAGCGCAGCATTGGACAAAAAGAAACACAAGAATTGGCGGTAATGATTGATACCTTTAAACCGCTAATGGTGACTAAAGAAGCCATGGGCATTGATGATGGGAAATATTATAAGAGCTGGGTGGAATAGCACATTCCACTTTGCATTTGTTCCTTATCAATACATTTAATAATTTCGGAGAAAAATAACCATGAAAAAACAACGCGTACTTTTTGGATTAACATTTATGCTATTCTGTTTCGTTAATTCTTTCGCCCAATACAAACAAGAGTTAAAAACAGAGAAAGATCCATTCACCAATGAAAAAGTTGTTTCTGCTAACTACATAAACAAATACACAAGCGGAAAAATGGTTTTACTAGAAAATAAATCGGGCAAAACAAAATTTGGCTTTGAGTGGTCTTACCCCGGCTCATTTAATACACTTATTGAAAAAGGCGCTGAAATTATGCTAAAGTTGGCGGATGGAGAAGTGTTAAAGCTCACCACAACTGAAGACGCAAGACCTAAACTTACAGCAGGTATTGGCGGTGTTTTTACTGCCTATATGTTCGAAATGGAAATTGAAAAAGTAACTTTAAATAAATTATCACTTCAAAAAATAATCATGTTACGTGTTCCTGACCTTAAAG
>JBAXXZ010000616.1:0-1561 GCA_037127575.1 Bacteroidota bacterium
ATTTTGTAGAATGCGCAAGAACAAGCAAGTCGGCTTTACTTCGTATGGACGCTAAGTATTATGCCGCTGCCTGTGGTATTGAGTTATTTAACAAGGATTCGGAATGGTTGATGCGCGATTTTATTGAAAAAAATCCATCCAGCACAAAAATAAACAATGCCTATCTTTATTTAGGCCGTTCAAATTTCCGCAAAAAGAAATACCCTGAAACCCTTGAAAACCTTGAAAAGGTTGACATTTACCGTTTGGGTAAAGAAGATCTGGCCGAACTTTATTTTAAACGTGGTTACAGTTATTTGCAATTGGTAAATGACCTTAAGGCCCGCGCCGATT
This sequence comes from Bacteroidota bacterium, assembly GCA_037127575.1. Lineage (GTDB taxonomy): Bacteria > Bacteroidota > Bacteroidia > B-17B0 > Aurantibacillaceae > Aurantibacillus. The sequence continues at coordinate 334 of JBAXXZ010000616.1, forward strand.
TTTTTGAGATAAAAGATGTGGCCAATAAATACCAGTTTCCGGCAGTTTATTATTACGCGCATTTGGATTACAAGGAAAAAAATTACGAAAGTGCTTTAAAAGGATTTACCCGTTTGGTTGGCACCGAAACCTTTGGCTCAGTGGTGCCTTATTATATTACGCAGATCTCTTTTATTCAGGGCAAATTTGATAAGGTAGTAAAAGACGCGCCCAAATTATTAAACGACAGCGCCAACATTCAGAATGAAGGCGAAATCAATCGCATGATTGGTGAGAGTTATTTTAATTTAAAAGATTATGCCAAAGCCCTGGTGTATTTGAAAAAAACCGAATTGGGTTCGGGTTTAAATGCGGAAGGTAATTATGTATTGGGCTATTGTTATTATAAAACAAACGATTGTGTAAAGGCCAGCGCCAATTTTGAAAAAGCCACCCAAGGCAAAGATTCATTGGCTCAAAGTGCCTGGTATCATATGGCCGACTGTCATATTAAAATTGGCGATAAACTAAAAGCCAAAAATGATTTTTATAGCGCGTATCAAACGAGTGGTGATAAAAAAATTACAGAAGACGCCTTGTTTAGTTTTGCGAAACTAAGTTATGAATTGGATTTTAATCCCTATAACGAAGCGGTGAAAGGCTTTACCAAGTATTTGAAAGAATACCCCAATTCACCACGTAAAGATGAGGTGTATACGTTTTTGGTGAATGTTTATTCAACCACTAAAAATTATGAGCAAGCTATAAAAAGTATCGAGACTTTAGAAAGCATTGATCCGATTTTAAAAGTGACCTATCAAAAACTCATTTATTTTAAAGCGGTTGAATGTTTTAATAATAATGATTTGGGGAATGCCGAGAAACAATTTAAAAAATCGCTGGCGCAAAATACCGACATGCGTTTAAACTCCCTGAATCAATACTGGTTAAGCGAGATCTCCTATTTAAGAAAAGACTATACCACGGCCATTGAAGGCTGGAAAAAGTTTCAGGTGATTCAGGGCGCTACCATGTTACAGGAATATGACCTGAGTAATTACGCCATTGGTTATGCTTATTTTCAACGCAAAGAAAAAGACGATTACACCAATGCCAATATTTCTTTCCGTAAATTTTTATTGTCTAAAAACAAATACGATGAGGCAAAAATAGTAGACGCAAATATTCGTGCAGCCGACTGTTATTTTATGAACCGCGATTTTGCTCAGGCTTCTGATCTGTATAAAGT
>JBAXXZ010000617.1:0-1559 GCA_037127575.1 Bacteroidota bacterium
ATTTAGGATATGTAAACACAGGCGGCAATCTTGGAACCGTGAGTGGCGGAACTTTGCAAATTGGCAATTCTTCAACAGCTGCCAATCAAAATATTCAAGTAAATACAAGCATGCCAATTTATGATCTGCTAATAGGTGACGCAGTAGCAGTGAATGCATCGCTTAACACCAATTCATTAACTGTAAAAAACAATGTGGTGATTAATACCGGTACATTAAGCGCCAATGCCATTCACCTAACCTTGGGCAATATTTGGAATAATTCGGGCAATTTTTCAGCAGGTACAGCATCAGTAGTTTTTAATGGCTCAGTAACACAGCAAATTAGGGGTACATCTACAACTACGTTCAACAACATTAGTATAATAAACACGGGTTCTGGCGCACTCAGTTTATCTTCGCCGGCTTTTGTTTCGGGTGCCTTGAACCTTAGCAATGGCAAAGTATTTAGCGATGCGAGCAATTTTATTACCATGATGGCAGGTTCAACTATTAACTCAGGTAATTCAAATGCATTTATTGATGGCCCAATCAGCAAAACAGGAACAACAGCATTTACGTTTCCCGTTGGGAGTGGCACAAAATGGGCAAGAATTGGCATTGGCGCACCAACATCTTCCTCCACTTTTAAAGCCCAATATTTTGCTTCTGCTTATAGTAATACAGCAAATATTGCCACTAGTCCAACACCTGCCTTACACCATGTTAGCACAAAGGAATACTGGCAGCTTGAACGCTCGGCAGGTACCGGAAGTGCCACTGTAACATTGTTTTGGGAGGATGCCGCCAATAGTGGCATTTTTGACTGCACAACTTATGATCTTAGAGTTGCGCATTGGGATGTTGTAGGTTCAAACTGGGAAAATGCCAGCGAAACTGTAAACACCGGTGGCTCTTGTGTTGGTGCAAGTTCTGGTTCCATTTCAACAACTACTGCTTTGGGTAACTTTAGCCCTTTTACATTTGGCAGCAAAGGTTTGGCCAATAACCCATTACCCATCACTTTACTCTATTTTACTGCTTCGCAATACATTAATCAAGTAACATTAAATTGGAGTACGGCCACTGAAAAAAACTGTGATTGTTTTGTAATTCAAAAATCCTTAGATGGTATTCACTTCACAAGTCTTGGCATGGTAAAAGGAGCCGGAAATTGCAGCACAAAAAGAGATTACCATTTTAATGATCTTAACCCTAGCCCAGGTATAGCGTATTACCGATTAAAACAAATGGATTTTGATAAAAATTTTGATTATTCAAACGTAGAACTGCTAGAGTTCAAAATTTCCTTAGAAACAAATGTTTTTCCTAATCCAAATGCAAGCAATCAATTGAACATCTACTTAAAAGATTATTATAGCGAAAGTATCCTATTCTCAATTTTTGATTCTTATGGTAGATTAATTTTATCAAAAAATTTGCCCAATAATTTACAGGATAAAAATTACCAAGCTGAATTGATATTTGATTCCAAATTAAGTCCCGGTGTATATTTCATAAAGGCTAAAAACGAAGAAGAATTGTTTACCAAGAAACTTTTTATTGAAGCACATTAAGCG
>JBAXXZ010000618.1:0-1559 GCA_037127575.1 Bacteroidota bacterium
ATAGAAATTAATTTTTAATTTACCCATGGTATTAATTATCCCAATCTCTTCCTAGTAAATCACCGGCATTTGGGGTTACAGCCATCCACCATGTACTACTAGACATATTTGCCGTCAAAGATCGCACACTACCATCCGCCAAGCTAACTTGCATTCCTTCGGTATGCGCGGTTTGAGCCAAAGCATAATCACAATTTGTTTCATATGGATAAGGTGCAACTTGGAATTTTGATGAAGGCCCAACTTTTCCAAGACAAGGTCCCCATAAACTACCAGGGCCATCACCTTGAGCACTGTATCCTTGGGTTCCTGCCCGATTGCCATAAGCAAAAAATGGTTTATAGTGGCATCGATCATTTCCATGTGCCCAAACACTACCATATGGTGTAAGGGGTGAAGAAAGCAAAGATTTCCCACATTTTCCAAAACGTTCAGCAAAAAGAACCGTGTTAGAGGTACCATCAGAGATACTATTTAATTTGGTTTTTCCATCTTGGTTATTTAAGATGTCACCTGCATCAGGATTCCCAAATACTTGATAGTTTGCACCATAATTTCCAACTCCCCAATTCTTATCAAAAATTCCATCAGATGTCGTAGTTTCAGTGGGACACCTATAAACTTGTACGACGGTTGTTCTCGCAATAGGTGCTAAAACCCTATCATTTGAATTCGCAACTATAGCCCCCAATTCAAGATATGGTAAAATGGCATAAAAAACATTTGTGCTAGGTATTGTCAAATCATTCATAATATTTGGCCCAATAAACATAGGCGGAAATTGCATAAATGTATCATGGAAGTTATGACAACCCATACCGATTTGTTTTAAGTTATTTTGACATTTAAGACGATTAGCTGCTGCGCGCACTTTTTGCACCGCAGGCAACAACAACCCAATCAATATTCCTATGATGGAAATCACCACCAAAAGCTCGATCAGGGTAAATGCTTTTTTAATTTTCTTCATTGGGCGGCCTTATCCAAAATATAAAATATCACCTTATATTATTTTTAAGCGGAATTGATTGCAAGTATTAGCCAATAAAACTTAAATAAATTAAGAAATAATTAAAATACCGGGTGTGCTTTTGTTTAATGAGGATCGTTTAAAGGTGTATTGGAAAGCTTGAAAATGTCCGTTTTATAAGGCGTACTCAATAATAATGGTGCAGATCCAATTGTTACCAATAAAATAAGTTACCTTAGTATTAGTGACGATTATCCAATTATGGTTTTTTGGAACAATTGTGAGAGCCGAAAGTCTAGCATTTGAATAGGCATCATCTTCAGTTTTACCAAAGCCAGTCACTTGAGTACGAATTTTTGTATCCGCAGCTATTACGGTATTTGGGAGCATCATGGAGACCGCACCGGCCCCAAAGCAAATTGGCATAAGCGTTAATAATCCAACCAATATCGAATATACATAGTTCATTTTAACAACCCCAATCGCAAAACCATAACTAATTCAATGTCACCCATAGCGACATAACCGGTTGATTAATGTATTAACGATATCAACCATGCGTTTAATTGATAAGAAATTAGAAATACTG
>JBAXXZ010000619.1:0-1555 GCA_037127575.1 Bacteroidota bacterium
GATTATAATCAGCACTGGATGTTGCTAACGGGATTTGGTTTCAGCGGCTATGGTTTTGAATTTTCCTTGTCGCAAAAATATTCGCTATTAAAGCCGGATTCAAGGCGAGCAGTATTAAAAAACGACATCGGTACAGTGGAAATCCCATTTATGATTCATTATAAATTCGATCCCAATTGCAAACAAGTGAAGTGGATTGTGGGTGCAGGCTTTACTCAAAACTTGCAAGGCAGAGCTAACACCGGCGGCACCTATCAAGCCGATAAAGAAGTGAATTCGTCAATCAATTATTTTACTAGTGACGTGAAACTAAGTAAGGCACTTTTTCCCACTTTTCGATTTTCGGTAGGCCGAGAAAAAATCTTTAAACATGGCGGGATTTTGAATTGTAGCCTCTTACTCAATTATGGTTTTGCTCAGAATGCAAGGGCTACAGTACATTATGCAATTGATGGCAAGGAATACATGCACCAATTTGGCAACAAAGGAAACTACGTAGGTTTACGTTTGGCGTATTATCTAGCGCCCATTAAATTGTAAATTACATTCCACTGCTAAAGTGGCTCATACTTTCACGCTTCATTGGATTTACATTCAGAACAGGAATAGGACTAAGTTCTACAACCTTGTGACCAATTGTGCCACTCATTCTTTCTCCAATTGTTAAATCACGCTGATTAATTTGAATGATTAAATCGCATTCGTGTTTAATGGCGTATTCCACAATGGCTTCAGCAGGCGTATTACTAGGCAACGAGCGGTTTATACAGGTAACACCTTCGGTTTTGATGAATTTTTTTACTTGTTGCAAATATGGAAACAACTTGTTTTCATATTCTTCATCATTGGGTTTAAAAATTGAAACAATACGGATATCAGATTTGTATAAACGTGCCAATTGAACAGCGTAAGAAACTTTTTCGCGACTCTCAGCCGATAAATCAAAAGGCATCACGATGTTTTGACAACCATCACGTAAATCAGTTGAACGCATGGTGATGACAGGGCAAGGACTAGAAACTAAGAATTTAGGAATGGTCATGGCGCTACTAAACATGCCGCTTTTAAACTTTGCATCCTCGCCTAAAGCAATAACGGTTAAAGAAGCCTCAATTTCTTCGGCCACTTTGTTAATGGTGCTGTATAGTTCTCCTGTCATTATTTTGGTTCCAACTTCAAGGCCTGTTTCTTCTCTTGTTGCATTCGCCAATTTTACCAATTCATCCGATCTTTCAGTGCCTCCTTTATCGGAAACATGTAAAAGCATTAACTTCGACTTGGTATATTTCGCCAAGTTGTAAGTTTGCTTAACAGAAAAATAAGATTGCTTAGAAAAATCAATTGGAATTAAAATAGTCTGATTATCCTTAATTATCATATTGACTTAGTTTGGTTTAAAGATATAAAAAATATTTTAGAAATGTTAAATTTTCATCAAAAAGCCGGCGCTTTTGCAAAAAGACAGAAAAATGCGCCTCCTAATCGATGGTCGCCATCACTTTTAATTCAATGGCAATGGGTGTTGGAAGCTTGTTAATCTCAATAGTGGTGCGAC
>JBAXXZ010000620.1:0-1555 GCA_037127575.1 Bacteroidota bacterium
ATTTTTAATTACAGCGTTATTGGCACCTCTAGTTTGGGTTGCAGCGCCAATGCATCGGTATCGGTTAAAATTAATGCTTGTGTGGGAATCGATAGCTATGTTTTAAATAATGGTTTGCGTTTATATCCTAATCCAAATGCAGGAGAATTTACAGTGGAAGTGCCGCAAGTGCCGACCCAATTATTCGTATACAATTTATTAGGAGAAGAAATAATACGTGCCGAATTGAATGCACAAAATAATTTTAAAACCAAAATTTCGTCACTCAGCAAAGGCATTTATGTGCTTACATGTATTGCAGAGCAATCGCAAGTTTCGCGCAAAATAATTGTGGAGTAGGGCTTAAGCCTTCATTACAACATTTTATTGGTGAAGGAAAGTAAATAAAAATCGGCCATCACCATGGCTGCCATGCTTTCAACAATTGGTACCGCACGGGGTAATACACATGGGTCGTGACGGCCTTTTGCGGCCAACACAATTTCTTCACCCAATGTATTTACCGTTTGTTGTGTTTGCATAATAGTGGCCACCGGTTTAAAAGCCACATTAAAATAAATGGGCATACCATTGCTAATGCCACCTTGAATGCCGCCGCTGTTGTTGGTTTTGGTGGTAATGTCTTTACTTAAAACAGTTTTTGAATTGGTGATAGAGGAAGTAAAGGTATCATTCAATTCAGAGCCCTTGTGCAAAACGCTATTAAATCCTGAACCAATTTCAAAGCCCTTAACGGCATTGATGCTCAGCATGGCGTGACCAAGTACAGCATGTAATTTATCAAATACAGGTTCACCCAAACCAACAGGAGCATTTAAAATCACGCATTGAATTATGCCGCCAACAGTATCTCCTTCTGATTTTATTTTTTCGATATATGTATGCATTAGTTGGGCGGTTTGGTCATCAGGACAACGAACTGCATTTTGATCCGTTTTTGTTAGATCGAGTTCATCAAAATTTTTGTCCAATTTAATTTCACCCACTTGTTTTACAAAGGCATGAATTTGGATGTTGTGTTGTTTTAAAATTAATTTGGCGATGGCGCCGGCTACAATGCGGCAAGCTGTTTCGCGCGCGCTGCTTCGGCCACCACCGCGGTAGTCACGAATGCCAAATTTTTTTTCGTAAGTATAATCGGCATGCGATGGGCGGTAACTGTCTTTTAATAAATCGTAATCGGCCGAATGGGCATCTTTGTTTTGAATGATGAATCCAATAGAAGTTCCCAATGTTTTTCCGTCGAAAATACCTGATAAAAATTCCACCTTGTCATCTTCTTGTCGTTGTGAGGTAATGGAGGATTGACCGGGTCGACGACGCGATAATTCATGCTGAATAAAATCGATATCAATTTGAAGTCCGGCGGGACAACCTTCAATAATGCCGCCAATGGCTTTACCGTGGCTTTCGCCGAAACTGGTGAGTTGAAAAAGTTTACCAAATGTATTTCCTGCCATAATGGGCTAAGGTAAGCAATGAAACATAATTATGGACTGAGATTTGTTTGAAAATTACAGAAAATATCTCCGCTTAGGTTGATTGTGCTATTTTT
>JBAXXZ010000621.1:0-1549 GCA_037127575.1 Bacteroidota bacterium
TTTCGGCTAAAACCGATTCTTTTGCGGCATTAAAACTGGCTTCGGCTTTTGGCATTTCGTTTAATAAATCACTCAGGCCTTTCATGGCTTCGGCCAATTTATCGGCTTGCGAACCAATGTATGACAAGTTGTAGTATTTTTTGGTGAGTTTATTGGGTTGGTTGTAGCGTGAATAGGTTGAGTAAGCCAAAGCTTTTGATTCTCTTAAATCTTGGAATAATACACTGCTCATGCCGCCGCCAAAATAATTGTTGTACAAGGTAATTACAGGTACGTTTTCACGTTTGTAACTTTCGCCGTTAGTGAGCATAATAATTTCGGCTTGCTTCATGTCGTAATCCACTACATAAACAGTTTTATCCAATTGTTTTTCGGTAAAGGTGAGCGCTTGAGGCACCGGCTTTAATTTTTCGGGCGCTTGGTGAAACTGGTTTAAGGTTTTAACGAGGTTTAGATTTTCTTCAGGACCATAATACAAAATTTTATGCTCGTACATTTTGAATGCAGAAATAATGGCTTTGATTTGGTTGACGGTAATTTTGTTTAATTCCTCATCACTCAAAACATTTGAAAAGGCATTGTTTGCACCATAACGGGCGTAAAACGACATGCCTCTGTTGAGGATTAAACGTTTTTGAAGTTTATTGTCGTTGCGTTCTTTGATGATATCGCCAATTACATTTTGAAGCACTGTTTCATCGAGGACAGGATTATTGAGTACGTTTTCGAACAATGGCAAGGCTTTATTAAAATTCTCTTTCAATCCTGTTAAACTCACCCAAATGTTTTCGTAATCGCTGAATACGTTAAACGAACAACCCAATTTATACAGTTCTTGTTTTACTTCAGCAGCGCTTTTATTTGGTGATCCCAAATAAGGAATACATTTTACGGCAATGGGGAATACCTTGTTGTTATTGCTTCCCATGGCAAAGCGATAATACAAATCGAATAAATTATTTTCAACATTTTTGTTGTACAATAATGTAATGTTCGATTTTAGTGTGGATTTTGTAACATCTTTTGTGTAGTCAATAAATTTTGGTTCAATCGGTGTAGGTGCAGATTTTTGAATGCTTTGCACAAACATCGAAGCGTTTTCGCGATCCACTTCAACCGGTGTGATGCTTGGTTTTTCAACCTTCACAATCGATTTATCTTCACCAATGCGTTTGTAAGCCACTACATAATTGCTTGTGCTGATGTATTTGTTGGCGAAATCAATAATGTCTTGTTTGGTGATTTTTGATAAGCGGTTTAATGTGTTTACTTGATCTTGCCATTTAACATCATCTACAAAGGCCGACATCATGACATCGGCACGCGAACCATTGTTTTCAAGTTCTTTGGTTTTCTTTAATTTAATATCAGTGATTACGGCCGGAATTAACCAATCAGGAAAATCACCTTTGCGTACTTTTTCAATTTGTTGCAAAATCAAAGTTTCAACTTCTTCTAAAGTTTGTCCTTCTTTTGGTTCGCCGCTGCAACCAAAAAAGCTATAGTCTTTTAAAGGATAAAAGATGCTGTTGCTTGATAAAACCTTTTG
>JBAXXZ010000622.1:0-1545 GCA_037127575.1 Bacteroidota bacterium
TCGACGTGCGATTGAATCGCGCACCCAGTTAACAAACTGACGGTACTCGTTATTTGAAATTTCAGAGTCATCAATATAAAACGCTTGCACAGAAACCATTTTAGATTTTGTAGTATGCGCCATTGGCGCCTCTTCATCATCGGGGCCCATATGGTAGCTACCCATCGGAATAAAAAGTGTACCAAACGGATCCGGTTGATACCATTTTTCACGGCCAACAACACCAATCAATTCGCCAGAACGCTTGTTGCAACCTGCAACTATAGCGACGAATGATGCTAATACCAGTAGTTTTTTCATATTCTTTGTTTTAGTTTATAACCACAAACAACTGTCAAAGTTACGTTTTGCTTTTTGATAGAAGTTATTAACATTGCTTGTTAGTTGTAGTTGGTTTAAACGAAATTTTCAATAAAAGGTTTCAAATTTAATTAATCTAGGAAACGGTCGTTGGCATAAGTTGTAATTTTTTTCACTTTAGGCGTATAACATACACCTAAAATAATTTCGTGTGTGCCAGTTGTGTATTTTTTAATGGTTGAGGTAGGGAAGTCGTAAGAATAGCCGATTTTATATACCAATGAGTTGTTTGTCATGGCTTTACCTTGGTAACCCAATAATAAAGAAGCAGCATCATTAACACGGTAAGTGGCACCTACCCAAGCCATATCAAACCACATTAAATTTAAGTTCGCATCTAAAGAAGATGACCTGGCGTCGGATTTGAATAAAATGTTTGGGCAAACACTTAACCAAGGTGTGGCAACTAAATTTGCTCCTGTCATAAAATAATAGTGACGCATTACTTTAAAACCTAAGTTACCACTTTCAATGGTTTGAGAAGGCAAGTGTGTAGAAGATAAACCTACATAGAATTTTTTAGGAATTTGATAAAACGCACCGGCACCCATGTCGTAAGACATTTTACCAAAATTTGGATTGGTGAAAGATGTAGCTGTACCCGGGATATTTGGATCGTTTTTAAGTGGCTCAGGAACAATCCAATTGTTATCAATTTGTTTTTGTTGAAGACCGATATCGAGGCCCAACCCCAAATTACCATCTCCTATTTTAATGTTGTAGGAGCCTGCAAAACGCAAGAAAAAGGTATTCATGGCGCCGATTTTATCATTGATAATATTAATGCCCACACCAACAGGTAGATTTGTTAGCTTCATATCGCCTGAGAAAGCCATGGTAGTAGGTGCACCATTAAAATTAACCCACTGTTGACGGAACTGAGCAACACCGCACATTCCACCAGAGGTGCCTGCGTAGCCCGGATTGTAGATCAGTTTGTTAAACATAAATTGGGTGAACTGAGGGTCCTGTTGAGCGAACAACACACCTGAGAAGCCTGCCACTGTGAGAGCAAATTGAGCAAAAAGTTTTTTCATACTTTATTATTAAGAATAAAATAAGCCAACTTTTAAGTTGAACTTAGGCTGCTAAATTAGTTAAAGAAATTTAAAAAACAAATTTCGGTACAAAAAAATAAATCAATTCTTAAAACAGTGTGCTGTTAACAAAGCCAATAGTTTTTGT
>JBAXXZ010000623.1:0-1543 GCA_037127575.1 Bacteroidota bacterium
ATTCATTCCCGCGCCATTCCTTATTGTTAAGTGTTCATGAAAAGGATTGGGGTAAACCAACAATTCATTAAAAGAAAAGTAATTTTCAGCAATGCCCACATAAGGATTGCCATATAGATTGACATTATTACGGGTGAAACAGGATTTTTCAAAACGCATAGAATATTCGAAATAATCATGATAGGAAGAAACTTTGCCTAACTTGTTGCTGAACAAAATTGAACGATATTCCTGATATTGGAGGTCATGCAGATACAAGCCAACCGTGTTAGTGTTCACAAATGGCAAATAATCTCCTTGTGGAAAAATAGTGTTACTACCTAAAGTCAAACCTACAGCTTTGTAAAAGGCCCCTGAATTGTCTTTTTTAAAACTTCCAAGGTTCACGCCTGAAAACAAAAAGTCATAAAACGCATTGCCAAAAATCACCATGTTGGGATATAATAGATTTTCTAATCTTAATTTTGAATTCAAGGCAGTGTAGCTAAGCACGCTTGTACTATTGATAAAGGGCTTCGAATAACATTGAGCTGAATTCATAGAATTGTAGACTTGGTCAGATTTGCCATATGTGTCAACTGTGTATGTTATTGACGTACCTGAAATTGATTTTGAAAGAATACCGTACTGCGTTTCACTGCAGGTTGAGCGCATGTAATATTGGCTTTGATCTGCATAGCTTTCACAAAAAATATCCCCCACTTGATAATTATAAAAATCCCAGGCATTCGGCACCTTATAACCATACAAGGCAGTGCTATCATATGATGCAGAGGCTTCAATGCCAAGCAATTTGTAGTATCGGTGACTCGAATTAAATAGTGGAAAACGCAAAATGCCAAAGGACTTACTTAACTCAATGGTATCGGCGCCGGTGGTGACAATTGTTTTAATGCTGTCGTTTGTGCCGAAAATTGTACGCGTACCAATGGCCACACAAGTAGCGTTTAATGAGGTTGTTGTTTCAAATGACCATGCTTGGTTAAGTGCACAATGCTTTTAAAAACGTAATTGTATGGATCGCTTAAATTAACATCGCCATTGCTTAATTTATGCACAGCCCTTTGCATAAACTGTGGCATATTGGTCACCAATGCCGGCGCAGTGGGTGTAAAGGCAATCGAAAAACCCGGACAAGAACCGGCGCAAATGCGACCTATGCGGTTGAGGTAAAAAACTGTATCGCCAATAAACACTTTTGAAGAATCATGAAAAACAACATTTGTCACAACATTGGCAGAATCAATTTTGTAATTGTAACGGTAATTGGTGTTAAAGGCTGTCCAGTTTTGAGAACACAAAATGCCGGAATAAAAAAGGAAGAATAAATATTTGAAAAAATAATTTTTCAAAATGTTGGTGGTTTGATTGTGGATTATAATAAAGGTACATAATTATTTTTAAATCAATAATCATGATACACAACACCTGCGCAGCAACACTCGACCTGACAACGCGCAGCGGCATTGCGCTTCTTGAAATATTAACTAGTTGAGAACTGTGTGCAGCACAATCCGTAAAAATTAAAATAAAAGAATTTAAC
>JBAXXZ010000624.1:0-1540 GCA_037127575.1 Bacteroidota bacterium
GGATATATATGCTCCATGCCGGCATCAAAACTGTGTACATCAAAGGCATGGCTTTGATAGAGGTAACTCACCATAAGCCGGATGTGCTTGTGTAATTTTAAACCCAGGCCGCCATTCAACATATATCCCGTCATGGCTATACCTGATTGATTGTTATTCACATCGCTCGAAGCAAAATCACCTGTGGGAATCGCAACAGCAGCTGAAAGCATTAATTTGATGAATTCACCCGAGCTCACCGTATTTTGAATCACCACCTGTGGCGCTACCTTTTTCTGATTCCAATCAAAGGTATATCGCATTACATCCGATTTTTCTATCTTAATTTCTTTGGGGTCATTCGACATTGTGTAATAAAGTGATTTCACATTCACATACACTATTTTGCAATAAATTTCAGTGCTGTCTTTTTTTATAATTAAATCTTGGGCTTTTATTTGCCCAATTAGGACCAAAATAAAACAGCTTAGTTTTGCCAGGGTTTTCATGTGATAAATAAAGTAAATATAAAAAAATTTCAAATGTGTCGTAAATCAAGATGGATTATTTGACATAACGTTTGAGTGTTAATGCCATTTTTCGTCCTACGGGCGCCTGTCCCTGCCAAGTATAACAAGGATGCACCATGTGCTCAATATAGTGGTATGTTACAGTGCTGTCGTGTAAAACATATTCGCCGCCAAAGCGTTTCGATAAGTAGCTTGTGTCGTTCGTTTTATACAAAGTGTCGATGTAAGCCGGAAAATTTTCACGACATACAATTTTTAAATACATCGAGCTTAAGTTTTTAATCGGTGTAATGAAACACAAGGCTTCGTCTTCTTCAAAAATGGCAATTGCCTTTTGCGATTTTAGCGTATCCAACATTACACGCATTTTTCCTTTCTGCAGCCCTTCCTGATTATCATTGCAAGCATTCAAACCAAATGCCATCACAATAAACACAAATGCATGGCATTTAATACAACAAATAGTCATTAAGCATTGATGATAAAAAAACTTTAAATGCAATACATCAAAAGGCATAATTAAAGATAGGTCAATCGCCATAAAATTGCAATTGCCTTTATGCGTTCGCTAAAATCAAGCCTTCACTGCCCACCGCAATTTAGCCGATCGGGCACGGGGATTGGCATGGCTTTCTGCTTCACTCGCACGAATAGGATCGGCGGCAATGCTTTTGTAAATGCCCTCACGAAAAAATGTCTGAAACGATTTTTTAACACGCCGGTCCTCTCCTGAATGAAATGATAAAATGGCCACCCGGCCGCCCGAAGCCAAGGCATCCGGTAATTTGTCGAGGAATTTTTCCAATGACCCAAACTCGTCATTCACCGCAATACGCAGCGCCTGAAAACAACGCTGGCAGGCTTTTTTAGTTTGTTCGGCACGTACATTTGATTGTAAAAACAACAAGGCCTCACGAATACATTCTTGCAATTCGTTGGTACTGCTTAAATATTTACCGCGACGGTTGCGTATTGAAATGCATTCTGCAATCTGCGAAGCGTAAGGCTCATCTGCGTTTTCAATTAAAAGT
>JBAXXZ010000625.1:0-1533 GCA_037127575.1 Bacteroidota bacterium
GGTCAAAGTGATAACTGGAATACATTGGCGAAAAATTTTTTCGAAAAAAACTTCCACGTATATACCCTTGATCAACGTAACCACGGGCTTTCGGCACATGCCGATGAGTGGGATTATAAAAGCATGGCTGAGGATTTAAACGAGTTTATTGAAGACCATCAAATAAAAAATCCAATTTTATTAGGCCATAGTATGGGTGGCAAAACACTTTTATTTTTTCAATGGCTTTTTCCGGGCAAAGCCAAAAAATTAATTGTGGTTGATATTGCTGCCAGAAGTTATGAGCCGCACCATCAGCAAGTTTTGGCAGCTTTAAACGCCGTTGATTTTAATTTGGTGCAATCACGCAAAGAAGCCGAATTGATATTAAACCAACACATTGAGGATTTTGGCACCAAGCAGTTTTTGCTAAAAAATATATACCGAAAAGACCTTGGTATTACTGTATTGGATTGGCGATTTAATTTAAAAGTGATTCATGATCGATACGACAACATTGGGGTGGCTGTGCCTTTTTACAACGATGATACACCCACGCTAATTGTGAAAGGAGAAAAATCAAATTACATCAATGCATTTGACATAGAAGATTTTAAGAAACGTTTTAGCCGCCTTACTTTTCAGGAAATTGAAGGCGCCGCACATTGGGTTCACGCCGAAAAACCACAAGCTTTTTTTGATGTGGTCTATAATTTTATAACAACTTAATTTCTCTCAGTAAATCACCAATTTCCATGTTGGGATTTAATAAGTAAGCATTGATTCCACATTCGCCTGCTGCTTTCACATGTTGCACCGAATCGTCAATAAATACTGTTTCTGAAGGAATCAATTTGTTTTTCTTCATCACGTATTCAAATATCTCCGCATCGGGTTTACGCATACCAATTCTGCAACTATAATAAACCTTGTCAAAATAATCATTGAAATTTCTTACACCTTGACTTTGATAAAGTTCTCTTTCAAAAACCGATATATGTGTTTCGTTGGTATTACTCAATAAAAAGGTGCTGTAATTTTGTTTGGCTTCTATCAATAGGTCTAATCGTTCCTCAGGCACATCCAGCAGCATCTTGTTCCATGCATCATAAATTAGTTCATCCTTACCATTAAAACGAAGCTCTTTGCGCAAGGCAGTGAAAAAATCAAATTCACTTATTTCACCCTTGTCGAAAAGATTAAAGAGTGGGTTTTGTTTGGCCTGTGTATAGATACTTTCAAAAGGCACCTCGCTGATATCATTAAACGCTTTTATAGTCGCCATGACATCAAGATTGATGATGACCCCTCCCAAATCGAAAATGATGTTTTTAATGCTTTTCATTTATTTTGCAAATATGGGGACTTTATCTATTTTTGCAACCCCGCTCACAAAATAAGGGTGAAACAAAATAATTGGTAACCTTTGTGTGGAGCCCTGATAACAATCGGGATTGAGGGTCCCTGGTTTTCCAAGGTTATCGGAAAAAAATTAACCGCGCTCTTCCGATGTATATCGGAACTCAGCAGGTTAGAGCAACAGACTCTCCCGAT
>JBAXXZ010000626.1:0-1532 GCA_037127575.1 Bacteroidota bacterium
GTCCTAGTACAGGCATCAGTTACGATGAACCGGCGCCGAATTTGTTTTCGTTCAATTCACCCTACGGGGCCTGCCCTAAATGCAATGGTTTAGGTGAGATTTCAGAAATTGATATTGATAAAATTGTTGCCAATAAAAAATTATCCATTGCAAAAGGTGCCATTTTACCCATTGGTTCTCAAAAAGGTGGAGGTACTTGGATCTTTAAACAAATTGAAGCCATTGGGCATACTTACGGTTTTGGACTTGACACACCATTCGACGAAATAGATGAGGATGCCGTGAATGTGATACTTTACGGTAGCGAAGAATTGTTTAAGGTAAGCACCGAAGCAGGATCTTATGATACCAGCTTCGAAGGTGTTGCTACATTCATCATTCGCCAATCTGAGGAAGATCCTAGTCCTGCTATGTTGCGATGGGTGCAAGGTTTTACCAATAAAAAAAGCTGTTCTTCATGTGATGGCCACCGCTTGAAAAAGGAGGCCTTGTATTTTAAAATAGATGATAAAAATATTTCCGAATTGTCAGAACTTGACATTTCGGTTTTGCAAAAGTTTTTCGAAAAAATTGAAACAAGACTAAGCAAAAATCAAAACACCATTGCCAAGGAAGTGCTTAAAGAGATTCGTACACGCATTCAGTTTTTGATGGAAGTTGGATTGGATTATGTCACCTTAAATCGTTCATCGCGCTCTTTAAGTGGTGGCGAGGCGCAGCGCATTCGTTTGGCTACTCAAATTGGTTCGCAATTGGTAGGTGTTTTGTATATTTTAGATGAGCCCAGTATTGGTTTACATCAACGCGATAATGCCCGATTAATAGAGGCATTAAAAAATTTACGCGATGTTGGCAACAGTGTTTTGGTGGTGGAACACGATAAAGACATGATTGTGGAAAGTGATTATGTAATCGATATCGGACCAGGTGCTGGCATACATGGTGGAAAAGTGGTTGCCGCCTGCACACCAAAGGAAATGCTAAAGTTAAATACAGTAACAGCCCAATACATTTCCGGTGAAAAATTTATTGCCATACCGCCAACAATTCGAAAAGGCAATGGTAAAAAAATCGGCTTAAAAGGTTGCACCGGGCATAATTTAAAAAATGTAAATGTTGAATTTCCTTTGGGGACATTTATCTGTGTGACCGGTGTAAGTGGGAGCGGAAAAAGCAGTTTAATCAACGAAACATTGTATCCAATTTTGGCAGCATATTTTTACAACGCCGAAAAAAAACCACTACCTTATAAATCCATTACAGGATTAGAGCACATTGATAAAATTATCGATATCAACCAATCGCCTATTGGGCGCACACCTCGCAGTAATCCGGCCACTTATACTTCTGTTTTTACTGACATTCGTAATTTGTTTGCCGAAATACCTGAAGCGAAAATTCGTGGTTATAAACCTGGACGATTTTCTTTTAATGTGAAGGGCGGCCGCTGCGAAACTTGCGGTGGTGCAGGCGTTAAGACCATCGAAATGAATTTTTTGTCAGATGTTTATGTTAACTGTGATGTGTGTAAT
>JBAXXZ010000627.1:0-1523 GCA_037127575.1 Bacteroidota bacterium
GCCAACCGTGAAGGCCGGATTGAGCGAGGTCATGGGCTCTTGAAAAATCATGGCGATTTCGTTGCCGCGGTATTGTCGCATTTGCTCGTTCGACAATTTTGTTAAATCGATGGCTTTGTTCTCTTTTGTATAATAAATGATCTCTCCGCCCGTTATTTTACCCGGGGGATTTGGAATGAGTTGCATGATGGAAAGGGAAGTAACCGATTTGCCGGAGCCGCTTTCGCCAACAATGCCAATGGTTTGACCTTGGCGGAGTGTAAACGAAATGTTGTTAACGGCATTAAACAATTTGCCGTCACTTCTAAACGTGGTGACCAGATTTTTAACTTCGAGTAAACTTTGTTCTGCCATGAATATGTGTGGAAATTAACCAATATTTTATTATCTTTAATATTCACAAGCAAATAGATATCAAATGAAAGCATTGAATAGTTTTATGGTTCTTGTTGTGATCAGCGGGACTGTTTTTTCGCAAAGCAAACGTTCGGTATCGATTGAGGCCGGCGGTGTTTTTAATACCATGCTGAGTCAAAAGGCCAGTGTGGCCGAAATTCAAAAACACCAAGTGTATGATTATACGGGTGGTGGTTGTGTGATGTATACAGTGATGCCTTATTATCAGAAGGAAGAAGTTGTAGGTGATGAGGTGCAAAAATCGGGACAGGATTACCGGTTTTATAATACTACGGGATTTTACTTTAAATTAAATTACGAAAGAAGCATTTTTGCTAAGAAGCATTTTTATGTGACCTTGCCAATTGGATTGGTATTTGTTAATGAAACCGACCGTTATACAAAATACAATTGGTATGAGGGTGGTGGACAAAATTATCGAAGCGAAAACACCTATAATATGAAAAACAACATGCTCAATTTGCGTATTGGTTTGTCGTTAAATTACCAGTACAAAGCGGTACAGTTTTACGGGGCCTTGTTGTATCAAGCAGGCATTTACTACCAGTATAATATGAAACAAATTCATCAAGATGGTTTGAACCATTATATAAACAGCTATTCGGCGAAATGGAATTTTTTGCCGGGACGCAGCTTGTATTTGAGTTATTACAGTACAAGTATGGGCGCCAACGTTTATCTGCGTAAAAATTGGTCGGTAGGACCATGTTTGGAAGTGTATTTTGCGAAAGCCATACGTGATATCTTTAATATGCCTTACCGAAATAACTCGAATTACTCCGGATACATGCTTGGTTTAAACCGTAAAAATGTTTGGATTAATCCGGGATTGAGGATGCAGTATAATTTTTAAGACAATTTAATTCTTAATCAATTTTTGGGTTGAGATCATTTTGTCATTTTCCCAAACTTGAAGCAAATAGATACCACTTTTTAGATGACCAATATTGACGATTTGATTGTTTTGCAAGCTGGGATTTACATTCAGGTTTAATTGTAATTCGCCAATGCAATTGGTTATTGTAATTTTATATAGATGATTGCTTTGTTGACCAATAAATTGTAAATAAATGAAATCATTGGCCGGATTAGGAAAAACATTGAAC
>JBAXXZ010000628.1:0-1523 GCA_037127575.1 Bacteroidota bacterium
TAACGGGAAAAATTACTTTAAATCAGGGAATGTTACCCTTTTAGGGGAATAAAAAAACACCCATTTGCATTTCATCATTAATTTAGACTAAACCATAAATTAAATCGGTTAATTTTAGTCAATGAGTGAAAACTGATGATGGCTTAGGGAACTCTTTGCATTAACCACAATGATGTTTTACTTTTATGTACTTAATGTGCTTGATGACAAGAAAATTTCTCATATTTTTTTTAGGCTTAGGTCTTTTTAATGCACAAATTATTGCTCAAATAAAAAGCAGCATTAACATCAATGATTCTAAAAATGTAAATACAGAAACAACCGAAAATAGTTTCAAAACAAATTACATTCAAAATCAGAATTACCTTTCCAAAAGTTCATTAAAATATTTCGGTAACGATTCATTAAAAGGCTTTGATGAAAATAAGATTCGTATTGAATTGTTGAGTCGTGGATTAAGTTCGAATGAAACGCATGGTTACATCGAAATTTTAAAGCGACAATTTATCAATGAGAAATTTGCATTGATAAAAGTATTAAACGAAAGTCCAAGCAAGCCTGATAATACTAGCACTACTGATGCGCCTATAAAGCCGGCACGTAATCCAAGGAATGTTGGTGGCGGCGCGATGATAAGTGTATCTCCATGTGTTAACGAGGGATTTGAGGCAACGCCTGTAGGTGCCTACATTGGTGCGTCAAATTCATTGGCTGTAACTGGTTGGACATTATCGAGCAGAATTGCCAACGGTTCATGTCCATTTAGTAATTGGACAAATGGCGCAACAGAATTTTCAATTGTATCTACTCCCATTCTTAATTTTCCAACCATCGGCACCATTCCGCATTCGCCTCTCGGCGGAACAGTTGTAGCGAGGATAAACAATTCAACTAGTAATACAAGCGTCAACCGCTTAACACAATCCTTTCCTGTAACAAACGCCAATGCCTTGTTTCAATTCGCATACTGCGGATATTGGCAAGATGGTGGAAATGGGCACAGTTGTTGTGATCAGCCGGGTGTGTATTTCAAAATGTACTCATGCTCCGGCACTCAGTTATCCTGTTCCTCATTGAGTCTTGCACCGGGCAGCGGCTGTCAGAGCACAGGCACCAGTTACACAGTAATACCTAATACGGCATCATGGACCAATTGGCAAACAAAATTTGTTGATTTAACACCATACATTGGCACTTGTATTACCATTGAAATTTACACAACTGATTGCAGTTTTGGCGGCCATTTCGGCACCACGTTTTTTGATTGTTTGTGTGGCGGCAACTTACTTTGTCCTACATGTGGTATTGGTGGCACGAATGGTGCGCCGGTTGCAGGACCTGTTAGTTTTTGTGCCGGCTCAGGTGTAGCGCAAATTAGCGCGCCTTTGGGTTATTCGTCTTATCAATGGATTGCACCGGGGGGAAACACTATTGCTGCGCCGCAAGGAACCATGTCAACCATTAATATTACCAATCCAGTTCCAGGCTCAGTATACAGCGTTAATTTAGTGTCACCTTCAGGC
>JBAXXZ010000629.1:0-1517 GCA_037127575.1 Bacteroidota bacterium
CTGCTCCGGCCAAAATTGCGGTGATGGTTTTGGGCAAACAAATTTGATAAAAAATAAAATCAGCGCTTAAATCCGAAAAATTTAGAGACTCACTGCCGCCATAAAATAAACTCAGGTAAATGCCTGCACAAAAAAGCAAAAATAACAGTACAAATTTTACGACATTCGACATTTTCACAAGCTAATTTAAGTGTTTATAATAATAAAAACCTGTGTGTTCAATCATTTTTAATTCGGGATGAAATACCTGAATCAAATCACTTAAAATACGGTCAGGAAACAACAAACCCTCTTCCCAATAATTACTGTAACCGTATTGGTTTAAATGCAAATTATTGTTGTACACCTTACCGGTTTTAAAAGCCTTAAAATTAGCATAACGGTTTTCGGCATGCAGCATATCTGCACTCGTTTTGTAATATGAAGGATTAATCCAAACATCGGCATCCTTTGCCTTTACATACACCTGCTCAAAGCTTAAAGGGATGCTTCCAACCGACAAATTATCTTGCCACAAATAATTGGCACCCGCATCTTTCAATAAAGTGGCCATAAAACTAGTTCCGCCGGGCATGTACCACACATCGCCAAATTTGGCTTCAGTAAAAACACCGGGTTTGTTTTTGGCAGTGGCTGCCAATATCTGTAAACGTTTGTATTTTTTTTGGGTGCTGTCGAACAACACATTTGCCAATGAATCTTTATTGATAAAGGCGGCGATTAATTTTATCCACTCGGCTCGGGCAAGCGGATTTTCTTCTAAGTGGTCGACAATCACACAGTTTGGAATTTGACTTAATCGCAGTTTTTGATCCACATCCTTTTCGCCTTCACCCATGCCAAACGAAAAAATAATTTGCGGTTGTAAGCGCAGTGTTTTTTCAAGGTCTATTTGCGGACTCAAGGCCAATTCGGCCAATGCAGCATGTTGGTGTTTTTTTATGATGTTGGCATTACCAATGTAATGCATGTCATCCACAGCAATTAAATTATCAAGGGCGCCCAAGGCATCTAGCATGTTGGCATATAAACTACCTAACGCGGCCACTTTGTTTACAGGCGTTTTTATAATTACACAGTCTCTATTTTTTTGGGCCAAGCCGGCGGTATCATTCGCCAATACAAACTTGGCTGTTGTATCTTGGGTGTGTCGGTTACCAAAAAGGTAAACACATTTATACGATTTGTGGTGCTTTAATGAAAAGCGTTTGGCAAATAATAAATCATCATTTTTTTGATTGACGTTAAACTTTTGTGTATGATCGCGCTTTTGATTACAGGCACTCACCAATGCCACCAATAATAAATATGTGAGGTAGTTATAAGGCATTGAACATAATTTCAAATACGCTGCCCTGCGGTGCATTTGCTAATAGCCTAATTCGTCCGCGGTGTTTGCTCACAATATTTTGCACAATGTACAAGCCCAGTCCTGTGCCTTTTGTTTGACGGGTATCCTCACTGCCAATTCTGTAAAATCGCTCAAAAACTTTTTCCCTATCAGCTTCGTTAATGCC
>JBAXXZ010000630.1:0-1511 GCA_037127575.1 Bacteroidota bacterium
TCGCCGGCACCTGGTATGTATGCAATGTTTGTGTTCGCCATTTTCACATCAAGTTTTACAACTTTGGCTTCGGCATCAGATAAAATAAACTGATAAGGGATGTGATCGTATTCAATGCGTTTAATGCTTTTAGAATAATCTACACCATCGAGTGTAACACTTATTTTTAACAGACCTTCTGCGTTTTTTTCGCTGCCGGTGAGAAGTAGTTCAATGCTTGTTTCATCGCCTTTGTTTTGTAAGGTAAAATCAGGATTATTAATTTGCAGTGGCCAATTTTCGCTACTTGTCATTTCGGCTTTTAAATGGCCGCTAACATTGGCTTTATTGCTTTTAACAATGATGTTTAGTGTTTTGGTTTTATTGTCATTAAATACAAAAACTTTTTCGGGTAGAAGAATGGTGAGTGGGGGCAATATTTCAAGCGCACGGTATACCTCGCCTTTAACGGGGTCGGTTGATTTGTACACCACAGGCCTTTCAATTTTTAAATTTAGATCTTGAATGTTTAAATCAAAAGTCACCTTTGTAGTAGATTCATTTTCAGCTAATCCAATTTGACTTTTTTGTGTTACTTGATACATGCCAATACCGTGTTTTTTGTTTAACCAATAAGGATTGGAATAATTTAAACGTAGTGGAATCATTTCATGGTGCTTAAAGATGTTTAAAATATTGGTGTTTAATTTTAATTGAATACTGGAGTCGCTTTGATTAAAATAGTTGATGCTATTTAATTTTACATCGCATTTGTTTCGGACAACAATTTGCGCCGACATACTCAACACCGATCCGGGGACCGTGCTAAAATCTGCGCTGTTGGCTTCGGCCCATACACCACTGCATGCAATTAAAAGGTTTTCGCATTCCTTGAGCTTTTGTGTTTTATAAGCATTAAGCAATGTGTTGTTGCTTTTTACATTCAACAATTGTTTGTAAACCCAAATTAAGTCTGTAATTGATTTTTCAGGTTCTAAGGCATTGTATTGTTGAATAATTTGATCGATGCGATTACCTATTGCTTTTGTTTCAGCAAAGCGGTTCCAGTTTTGTTCTTGCCCTTCACATAAACTTTTGTGGGCCGAATCGCCTTTAATTAATTTAAAATACTCAATAGCCTCTCCGCGTGCTTTGGCTGAGCCAAATCCTTGGCTTTTATGCATTGATCGGCTTTCGGCAGCTATTTCGCCGTAACTTTTTCCAAGTAATACATTAAAAACACCCACATCAATTTTAAGCTGATTGGGGGCCGTGGTATTGGTGCCGCCAAAATTAAATGTATTCCAAAATAAACGTTTGGCTTTCCAAACGGACGTGTATTTTAATTGTTCTCTAAATCGGCTTGAGTCGGCAGCCGCCTCAAATGCTTCTTGCGCAAGAATGGCGGATGCAGTATGGTGACCATGGCCGCCTTCACCTGTGGTTGGAAAACGGCAGATGATGACATCGGGTTTAAATTTACGAATGGTGAACACCACATCGGCAAGAATGCTATCCTTGTTCCAAATACT
>JBAXXZ010000631.1:0-1506 GCA_037127575.1 Bacteroidota bacterium
GTATCAGCCTTGGTGGTGTTTTTGTATGGCAGCATTGTTTGGGGCATGTTCCCCATCAAAACCGAAATCTCCTGGGAAGGCCATTTGTTCGGCGCCCTGGCCGGTATGTTGGTGGCTTACAATTACCGCAAAGAAGGACCGCAGCGCCGCGAGTTTCATTGGAACGATGATGAAGAAACAGCCCACATCCCCGAACACCTATGGCAAGGCAATCCCGAAGAGCTAAAACCCGATGCGCATTTGGAAGCAGGGGAAATTAAACACAAGGATATTGATATTCGGTATTTTTATAAGAAGAAGGATTAGTGTGTCAGGTCGAGCAGCCTGCCCCGAACTTGTTTCGGGGGATCCCGATTGTTATCGGGAGAGACCGTGTAATGTGTACAAATCAAAGATTCTTCTATTTGTCCATCTCGCCCCCCCCTCGATGAACTCGGGGCAGGCTGCTCGATGTGACAGGTTTTGATGATTTTAGTGTATCTAGAAGATGTCAGGTCGAGTAGCGCAGCGTATCGAGACCGTGCAATTACCAAAGCTAATTTAAAAAAGAAAGATTCGAACTTATAATGCTCTTACAAATTCCCCAACCACTTTTAAATCTTGCAATTCTTCATCTTTAAAACTGAGGGTTTTATATTTTGCATCGATTGATAAAGGTTTTAGCTTAATTGTTTCGTGATGCCAGAGCTCAGCTTCAGTGCTTTTTATACTCTCATATAATTTTACAGTATATCCTCTACCGAAATCACCATCCTGAATATTACCATGATGAACCAATACTATTTTACCGTTTCTTGAACCACCTGGTTCTTTTCTAAATAAACACCATGAGCCATTCTTAATTTTTTTATTCATTGATTCGCCCACCACTTGACAAACAAAATATTCATCTGAATACTTAAATGTATCTTTTAATTGAATCCATTCACTTTGTTCGTGAATTATGCTCTCACTAAAACCACCTGCGGCGGCTTTAATATCAAAAAGAGGGATACAATTTTCATATGGTTTTGCCTCATTAAGACTCAAAATTTTATAAGACTTGGATTCTATTGCCTTAGGCGCCTTCACTTTTTCTATTTTAATTTCTTCTTCAGTTTGAATTTTATTTGTGATGTAAGTGTAAATAGAATCTTCAACTGTTTGGTCGATTTTATATTTAAAATGAACTACAGGCTCACCACTAGGCATTTTTCCTTGCTCAACACTGTCTCTTACGATACTTAAGTCACCGATAAAATAAAAGTCAAACCCTTCTGCATCCTCTTTTTTTATAAAAAGCAGAATTCGTTTCGATTTTATAACGTTTTGAATTTCAGCACTTGCCAACTTTCTATTCGATCTGGATTCCCACGCGAATGTATTTGGGTCAATAAAATGGTCGTTATAATTAGTAGTTTCATTAATGTCATTTGATTTATGGTAAGTCACAAAACAAGGAGTCATTTCATTATTTGTTCTGTATCCAAAAACAGTGCTGCTAATATCAAGGGGCCAATTCAATAT
>JBAXXZ010000632.1:0-1500 GCA_037127575.1 Bacteroidota bacterium
GTATCCCCCTGCTCAACCCACCAGCCAGCGCCCATTCCGCCATAGCTACCCCAATAGGTTTCTTCCCATTCGTAAACCTTGGACTGACCGATCCAGACTTCACAGTATTGAATCACCTCGGTGTATTGGGAAGGATCGCTGATGAACTCAGGCTCTTCAAGACTTGTCTTAATTTTTAGTTCGAGACCTTTGTCCTGCAGCTCCTGAAATTAAAGGCAAGTATTTATGGGCAGTATACAAATCATTTGATATTTATGTGTGCGATTTAAAAGGCAACATTACAGCCACTTTAACCAATACCGATGGTTACGACGCCGAAGCAACAGTATCTCCAAAAGGTGATAAAATTGTGTTTACATCTGATCGCAGCGGTGATTTAGAATTGTGGACCATGGACATAGATGGAAAAAATCAAAAACAAATTACCAGTGGTTTGGGTTATGATGGCGGTGCGTTCTTTTCGCCTGACAGTAAAAAAATAGTATTCAGAGCTTCTCGTCCAACTAGTGATGAGGAAGTAAAAGAGTACAAAGACTTATTGCGTCAAGGTTTGGTAGCACCAATCACCATGGAAATATACACATGTAATGTAGATGGCAGTGATTTAAAACAAATTACACATTTGGGGAAAGCCAATTGGGCACCTTTTTATCATCCAAGTGGTAAAAAAATAATTTTTTCGAGTAATCACCATAGTAAAAAGGGTTACGATTTTCAGTTATTCATGATTAATGAAGATGGCAGCGGCATAGAGCAAATTACCAACCAAAGTATGTTTAATGCTTTTCCGATGTTTTCACCGAACGGTAAAAAACTCATCTTCTCATCTAATAGAAACAATGGCGGTACAAGAGATACCAATTTGTTTATTGCCGATTGGGTGGATTAATCATTTAAAAGAAATTTGCTCTAATTCAACATCCTTGTTAAAAGTTATTTTGTAATCTTTTATTTTTATCTTCGTCCTATAAGTCGAAAGATTATGAATAAAATTTTATCTAAAATTTCAATCGTTTGTTTGTTCAGCCTTCTAAGTGTATCTGTTCAAGCACAAGGATTTATTTGGGCCAAAGGCTCTAATACCATTAATGCTTCGGGTTTATACGGCAGTTTAGGCGTGGTGAATCCAGGCAACAATCCCGGTGCGCGTTATGCGGCCTCTTCATGGAAAGATGCCGCCGGTAATTTTTGGTTATTTGGTGGAAATGGATATGATGCTTTGGGTAATCAAGGACGCTTAAACGATGTTTGGAAATACGATGTGGTGAATAACACATGGACTTGGGTAAATGGTGCCAGTGTAATTGCACAAGTTGGTGTTTATGGCTTATTGGGTGTTCCCAGCAACAGCGTTAAACCGGGTTCTCGCAGCAATGCCGTAACTTGGATTGACGGCAGTGGTAACGTGTATTTATTTGGCGGTTTTGGTTATGATGCCTTTGCCAATCTTGGCAATTTGGGTGATTTATGGAAATACAATCCAATCACCAACCAATGGAC